>CALRMF020000004.1:0-28766 GCA_943369035.1 Curvibacter sp. AEP1-3 | reverse complement strand
AAACTCGAATTCGCAGCCCACCCCGTACGCGGCGCAGGTGTGCTCGGCTATCTCGCGCATCCGCTGCTCGATCAGATCCAGCACGTCGATCGTGAAGGTCCGCACCGTTCCCTGCAGTTCACAGCTATCCGGGATGACATTGGTGGCCTCGCCGGCATGGATCATCGTCACCGACACGACGCCGGCATCGATCGGCTTCTTGTTTCGGCTGATGATGGTCTGAAACGCCTGCACGATCTGGCAGGCTACCGGCACGGGGTCAATGGCGTTGTGCGGCAGTGCGGCATGGCCGCCCTTGCCACGGATCGTGATCTTGAACTCGTTGCTCGACGCCATCACCGGCCCCGGGCTGACCGCGAAGCTCCCCGCTGGCATGCCCGGCCAGTTATGCATGCCAAACACTGCCTGCATCGGGAACCTCTCGAACAAGCCGTGGCGGATCATCTCGCGCGCGCCACCGCCGCCCTCTTCGGCCGGCTGGAAAATCAGGTAGACCGTGCCGTCAAAATGCTGCTGCACGGCCATGTACTGGGCTGCGGCCAGCAACATCGCGGTATGGCCGTCGTGGCCGCAGGCGTGCATCTTGCCGTCGTGACGGCTGGCGTGCGCAAAGGTATTGAACTCCTGCATGGGCAATGCATCCATGTCGGCGCGAAGGCCAATGGCGCGCTCGGACGTGCCCTTGCGGATGATGCCCACCACCCCGGTCCCACCCAGTCCGCGCTCGACCGGGATACCCCATTCGGTCAGTTTCTTTGCCACCAGCTCGGCTGTCCTGACCTCTTCAAAGCAGAGCTCCGGATGGGCGTGGATGTCGCGGCGCAGCGCAGCCATGCTGGCCGCCTGCGTGACAATGGAATCGATGACTTTCATGCGTGCTCCTGTATGCAAGTCTAGCCCGGCCCGCCGCATGTTGCCAATCCAGGGAATTGACGACCCGACATGAAAAAAGCCCTCACAGGGAGGGCTTTTCAAATTGGTTGCGCGAGGAGGATTTGAACCTCCGACCTTTGGGTTATGAGCCCAACGAGCTACCAGACTGCTCCATCGCGCGGTAAGCTAATTATTATAACCGATTATGCCTTGGAAGTTTCGGCGGCAGCCTCAACAATTTCCGGGCGATCCACCAGTTCGACCAGCGCCATCGGGGCGTTGTCACCCACGCGGAAACCCATCTTCAGGATACGCGTGTAGCCGCCCGGACGCGCCTTGAAACGCGGGCCGAGGTCATTGAACAGCTTGGTCACGCTGTCGCGGTTGCGCAGGCGGTCAAAAGCCAGGCGACGGTTGGCCACCGTTGGCTCCTTGGCCAAGGTGATCATCGGCTCGACGACCCGACGCAGTTCCTTGGCCTTCGGCACGGTGGTCTTGATCACTTCGTGCTCGATGAGCGAGTTCATCATGTTGCGCAGCATGGCGAGGCGGTGCTCGCTGGTGCGGTTGAGTTTACGGAGTCCGTGTCCGTGACGCATGGTGCTTTCCTTTCTTTATAAATCGGGCAGCCGTATCAGGTACTGCCCGGAGCACCGAGCCCGTGGGCTCGAATCAGTTAACGCTTTTCGAGCGCGGCCGGCGGCCAGCTCTCGAGTTTCATGCCGAGGGTCAGGCCGCGCGAAGCCAGCACTTCCTTGATCTCGTTGAGCGACTTGCGGCCCAGGTTGGGGGTCTTGAGCAACTCGTTTTCGGTGCGCTGGATCAGATCACCGATGTAGTAGATGTTCTCGGCCTTCAGACAGTTGGCCGAACGCACCGTGAGTTCGAGTTCGTCCACCGGACGCAGCAGGATCGGGTCGAACTGCGTGCCGCCGCGTGCGGCCGGCGCCTCGAAAGCGGCCAGCTCGCTGCCCTCCAGTTGGGCAAACACGGCCAGCTGCTCGACCAGAATTTTAGCCGAGGCGCGCACGGCGTCTTCAGCGCTGATGGCGCCATTGGTCTCGATCTCGACCACCAGCTTATCCAGATCGGTACGCTGCTCGACGCGGGCACTCTCGACGGTGTAGCTGACGCGCTTCACGGGCGAGAAGGAAGCGTCCAGCACGATGCGACCGATCGACTTGTTGGCTTCGTCGCCATGGCGACGCAGGGTACCCGGCACATAGCCGCGGCCCTTCTCGACCTTGATTTGCATGTCGAGCTTGCCACCAGCCGACAACGTCGCAATGACGTGGTCGGGATTGATGATCTCGACATCATGCGGGGTCTGAATATCGCCAGCAGTGACCACGCCCTCGCCGTCCTTGCGCAGGCTCAGCGTCACCTCGTCGCGGTTGTGCAGCTTGAACACGACACCCTTGAGGTTAAGCAGAATGCTGACAACGTCTTCCTGCACGCCGTCGATCGAAGAGTACTCGTGCAGCACGCCGGCGATCGTCACTTCCGTGGCAGCGTAACCCGGCATCGACGACAACAGGACGCGACGCAGCGCATTGCCCAGCGTGTGGCCATAGCCACGCTCAAACGGCTCCAACGCCACCTTGGCGCGGTTGGGACCGAGTTGTTCGACGTTGATTGCTTTGGGTTTAAGCAGACTGGTTTGCATGCAGACTTCCTGTCAATACCCCCGGCTCGTTACACCGGTAAGGCTGGTGAAGCGCCTGATCGCGATGCCTCCCGACCAGGGACGGAAACTTCAAGGGAAACGAGACCTCGGGGGCCCCGCTTACCTTGTTTACCTCGAATACAACTCGACGATCAGCGATTCGTTGATGTCGGAGCCGAACTCGTCGCGGTCCGGCACCTTCTTGAACGTGCCTTCGGCCTTGTCGAGGTTGACCTCAACCCAAGCCGGCATGCCGACCTGTTGTGCCAGTTGCAGCGCTTCCACCACACGGTTCTGCTTCTTGGACTTCTCGCGCACAGCGATCACGTCACCGGCCTTGACCGAATAAGACGGAATGTTCACCGGATTGCCGTTCACCGTGATGGCCTTGTGCGACACCAGCTGGCGTGCTTCAGCACGGGTGGAGCCGAAGCCCATGCGGTACACCACATTGTCCAGGCGCGATTCCAGCAGGAACAGCAGGTTGGCGCCGGTGTTGCCCTTGATGCGATCAGCTTGTTCGAAATAGCGGCGGAACTGGCGCTCCAGCACGCCATACATGCGCTTGACCTTCTGCTTTTCACGCAGCTGCAGGCCGAAGTCGGAAGTACGGGCACCCGAGGTGCGGCCGTGTTGACCGGGCTTGGAATCGAACTTGGCCTTGTCGCTGATCGAGCGACGGGCGCTCTTCAGGAACAGATCGGTGCCTTCACGGCGGGAGAGTTTGGCCTTGGGGCCGAGATAGCGTGCCACTTGAGCTTCCTTCTATGTCATCTACCGCAGTTGCCTGCGGGAGCCATCGGCGTTGAGCCGATGGCGGTGGGCTTGGTTAAAGAATCAGATGCGACGACGTTTCTGCGGACGGCAGCCGTTGTGCGGTACCGGGGTCACGTCGGAGATCATGTTGATGCGAATGCCGAGGGCAGCCAGGGCACGCACCGAGGACTCGCGACCAGGGCCGGGGCCCTTGATTTCGACGTCAAGGTTCTTGATACCCTGCTCCAGAGCAGCACGGCCAGCCACTTCCGACGCCACCTGCGCAGCGAACGGCGTGGACTTGCGCGAGCCCTTGAAGCCCTGACCACCGGAAGAGGCCCAGGACAGGGCGTTACCTTGGCGATCCGTGATGGTAATGATCGTGTTGTTGAAAGAGGCATGCACGTGGGCGATGCCATCAGCCACGTTCTTGCGGACCTTCTTGCGCACACGCTGCGCGGCATTATTGGCGGGAGACTTAGCCATGGTGTTCTTTCAATGCCTGTTATTTCTTCAGAGACTGGGCAGCCTTGCGCGGACCCTTGCGAGTACGGGCGTTGGTGCGGGTACGCTGGCCGCGCATGGGCAGGCCACGACGGTGGCGGAAGCCGCGGTAGCAACCGATGTCCATCAGGCGCTTGATGTTCATCGTGGTCTCACGACGCAGGTCACCTTCGATGGTGATACCGGCGATCTGGTCGCGGATTTTCTCCAGGTCGGCGTCGGTCAGGTCCTTGACCTTCTTGGAATATGCAATGCCGCAGGCATCGCAAATCTTGCGAGCGCTCGTGCGACCAATGCCGAAGATGGCGGTCAAGCCAATTTCAGCATGCTTATGCGGCGGAATGTTGATGCCAGCGATACGTGCCATTTTCGTCCTCTATAACTCTTGCAATCAGCCTTGGCGCTGTTTGTGGCGGGGATCCGTGCAGATCACGCGCACAACACCCTTGCGGCGGATGATTTTGCAGTTGCGGCAAATTTTCTTGACCGAAGCCGAAACTCTCATTTCACTCTCCTAAAACTCTTTGCTTCGCCCTGAACTCCACGTCCAGGATGCGTACTGTTCATTTGGCCCTGAATACGATCCGTGCTCGCGTCAAGTCGTAGGGTGTCAACTCGACAGTCACCTTGTCACCGGGAAGGATCCGGATGTAGTGCATCCGCATCTTTCCTGAGATATGCCCCAGGACCACGTGGCCATTTTCCAGCTTCACACGAAATGTCGCGTTTGGCAGGTTCTCGACCACCTCGCCCTGCATCTGAATCACATCGTCTTTCGCCATACCGCTCAAGCACCTATAGGCTGGCCTTGAAATTTGCCTTCTTTAACAGCGACTCGTACTGCTGCGACATCAGGTAGTTCTGAACCTGGGCCATGAAATCCATGGTCACGACCACGATGATCAACAGTGACGTACCACCGAAATAGAACGGTACGTTGTACTTCAAGATCAGAAACTCCGGCAGCAGGCAGACGAAGGTGATGTAGATGGCACCCACCAGCGTCAGTCGCAGCAGAATCTTGTCGATGTAGCGAGCCGTCTGGTCACCCGGGCGAATACCCGGAATGAAAGCGCCGCTCTTCTTCAGGTTGTCTGCGGTTTCCCGGCTGTTGAACACCAACGCCGTGTAGAAAAAACAGAAGAACACAATGGCGGAAGCATACAGCGTCACGTAGATCGGTTGTCCTGGTGTCAGACTGCCTGCAATATCCTTCAGCCAGGTCATCGACTCACCACTGCTGAACCAGCTGACCACGGTCGCCGGCAACAGGATGATGCTTGATGCGAAGATGGGCGGAATCACGCCGGCCATGTTCAGCTTCAGAGGCAGGTGCGACGACTGGCCACCATAAACCTTGTTGCCCACCTGACGGCGCGCGTAATTCACAAGGATCTTGCGCTGACCGCGCTCGACAAACACCACGAAGTAGGTCACCAGCACCACCAGTGCGACGATGAACAGCGAGGCGATGATGCTCATGGCACCGGTCCGCACCAGCTCCAGCAGACCGCCAATGGCGCTCGGCAGACCGGCTGCAATGCCGCCGAAGATCAGGATCGAGATGCCATTGCCCAGACCGCGCTCGGTGATCTGTTCACCCAGCCACATCAGGAACATGGTGCCAGCAGTCAGCGTGACAACCGCCGTCATTCGGAAACCAAAACCCGGAGCAATCACCAGACCGGCCGAGCTTTCCAGCGCCATGGCAATGCCCAGCGACTGGAAAATCGCCAGACCGAGCGTTCCGTAGCGGGTGTACTGCGTGATCTTGCGGCGTCCAGCCTCGCCTTCCTTCTTGAGCTGCTCGAAAGCGGGCAGCACATAGGTCAGCAGCTGCATGATGATCGATGCCGAGATGTACGGCATGATGCCCAGCGCAAACACCGTGAAGCGCGACAGTGCACCACCCGAGAACATGTTGAACAAGCTCAGGATACCGCCTTGCTGGCCCTGGAACAGCTGCTGCAACTGATCCGGGTTGATGCCCGGAACAGGGATGTGCGCACCGATGCGATACACCACCAGCGCGAGCAGCAAAAAGACCAGCCGGCGACGAAGGTCGCCGAACTTGCCCGTTTTTGCAATCTGAGCCGCGTTAGTTGCCACGTGCTTCTACTTCCACTCGCTCAGGCGACGCTGCCGCCTGCAGCTTCGATTGCAGCCTTGGCGCCCGCAGTGGCACCGATGCCACTGAGCTTGACGGCCTTCTTGATCTCGCCGGACTTGATGACCTTGACCACCTTGGCCAGCTCGCCCACCAGGCCAGCCTGCTTGAGGGTCAGCACATCAACGGTGTCAGCACCCAATTGCTCCAGCGCAGAGAGCGTGATCTCGGCGTTGTACTTGAGCAGGTGCGACTTGAAACCGCGCTTGGGCAGGCGACGATGCAGCGGCATCTGACCGCCCTCGAAACCCACCTTGTGGTAGCCACCGGAACGGGACTTCTGACCCTTGTGACCACGGCCGGCAGTCTTACCCAGACCCGAGCCAATGCCGCGACCAACGCGACGCTTGGCGTGTTTTGCACCCTCTGCGGGCTTGATGCTATTGAGTTCCATCATCGGCCTCTCAGAGAACCTTGACCAGATAGCTGATCTTGTTGATCATGCCGCGCACGGCAGGCGTGTCCTGCAGTTCGCTGACGCTGCCGAGCTTGCGCAGGCCCAGACCGCGCACGGTGGCGCGATGGGATTCCTTGCAACCGATCGGGCTGCGAACCAGCTGCACTTTGACAGTTTGTTGCGTAGTCATGCTTGAAACTCCCGATTACGCGAAGAGTTCTTCAACGGTCTTGCCGCGCTTGGCCGCCACTTCCGCAGGCGTGCTGCAGTTGTTCAGGGCGTCCAGGGTGGCACGAACCATGTTGTACGGATTGGTCGAACCATGGCTCTTGGCCACGATATCGGTGATGCCCATCACCTCGAAGATGGCGCGCATCGGGCCGCCGGCGATGATACCGGTACCTTTCGGTGCAGGTGCCATCATGACGCTGGCAGCACCGTGACGACCGGTGACCTGGTGATGCAGGGTGCCGTTCTTCAGGGACACCTTGAGCATGTTGCGACGGGCCTCTTCCATGGCCTTCTGCACGGCAGCCGGCACTTCCTTGGACTTACCCTTGCCCATGCCGACGCGGCCGTCGCCGTCACCCACCACGGTCAGCGCAGCGAAACCCAGGATACGGCCACCCTTGACCACCTTGGTCACGCGGTTGACCGCGATCATCTTCTCGCGCAGGCCGTCCTCGGGACCCTCGGCCCCTTTGCCTTGCATTTTTGCTTGAACTTTAGCCATCTTAAATTCCGATCTGCTTAGAACTGCAAGCCAGCTTCGCGTGCGGCATCGGCCAGCGCCTTGATGCGGCCGTGGTACGCAAAACCTGCACGATCAAATGCCACCTTCTCCACACCAGCGGCCTTGGCCTTCTCGGCAATACGCTTGCCGATCAGCTGGGCCGCAGCGGCGTTGCCGCCCTTGCCCGAGCCGCCGAGCGACTTGCGCACGTCGGCTTCGGCAGTCGAAGCGCTGGCCAGCACCTTGGCGCCATCGCCGGAGATGACGCTGGCGTAGATGTGCAGATTGGTGCGGTTCACGGTCAGACGGGCCGTGCCCTGCTGGGCAATACGGATGCGGGTCTGACGTGCCCGGCGAAGACGCTGCTCTTTCTTGGTCAACATGTTGCAGCTCCTTATTTCTTCTTGGTCTCTTTGATCACGACCGTCTCATCCGCATAGCGGATGCCCTTGCCCTTGTAAGGCTCAGGCGGACGGATGGCACGGATTTCCGCTGCCACCTGGCCGACGCGCTGGCGGTCGGCGCCCTTGATCACGATTTCCGTCGGGGCCGGGGTGGCCACCGTGATGCCAGCAGGCATGTCGATGTTCACCGGATGCGAGAAGCCGACCGACAGGTTCAGCTTGGCACCTTGGGCCTGCGCCTTGTAGCCCACGCCGATCAGGGTCAACTTCTTCTCGAAACCCTTGCTCACACCCACCACCATGTTGTTCACCAGCTGACGCATGGTGCCGCTCATGGCATTGGCTTCGCGAGACTCGTTCGCGGGCACAAAGCTCAGCTTGCCGCCCTCGTTATTCACGGTCACCAGGGCCGACTGGGCCAGCGACAGCGTGCCACCGGCACCCTTGACGCTGATCTGGTCAGCCTTGATGGAGACATCCACCCCAGCCGGGATGGCAACAGGCATTTTTCCTACGCGGGACATTTCAGTTTCTCCTCAATGCCTTAGGCCACGTAGCACAGCACTTCGCCACCGACACCGGTAGCGCGTGCCTTGCGGTCGGTCATGACACCCTTGGGGGTCGTCACGATGGCCACACCCAGACCGTTTTGGACCTGAGGAATGGCGTCGCGGCCCTTGTACACGCGCAGGCCGGGACGGCTGACGCGCTCGATGCGCTCGATCACCGGACGGCCGGCGTAGTACTTCAGGGCAATTTCCAGTTCGGACTTGCCACCTTCGGTCTTCACCTGGAAGCCGTCGATGTAGCCCTCGTCCTTCAACACCTGCGCAATGGCCACCTTCACCTTGGAAGACGGCACCGACACGGTGGTTTTGGCCACCATCTGCGCGTTGCGGATACGCGTCAGCAGGTCGGCGATGGGATCACTCATGCTCATCTCTAATCTCCTGTCGCTTACCAGCTGGCCTTGGTGACACCGGGGATGTCACCAGCAAAAGCCATTTCACGGATCTTGGCGCGGCCCAGGCCGAACTGGCGGAAGGTACCGCGCGGACGACCGGTGATGGCGCAGCGGTTGCGCTGGCGCGTGGGGTTGGCGTTGCGCGGCAGCTTCTGCAGACCCAGACGGGCAGCAGCACGCTCTTCGTCGCTACGCTTGGCATCGTTGGCGATGGCCTTCAATTCCGCGTGTTTCTTCGCGTACTTGGCGACCAGTTTTTCTCGCTTGAGCTCGCGCTCGATCAAAGCTACTTTAGCCACGGGTCACCTCAGTTCTTGAACGGGAAACGGAAGCCAGCGAGCAGCGCCTTGCACTCTTCGTCGGTCTTGGCCGTTGTGGTGATGCTGATATTGAGACCGCGCAAGGCATCCACCTTGTCGTACTCGATCTCCGGGAAAATGATCTGCTCTTTGACGCCGATGTTGTAGTTGCCACGGCCGTCAAACGCGCGACCCGAGATACCACGGAAGTCGCGCACGCGCGGCAGGGCCACGGTGACAAAACGATCCAGGAACTCGTACATCTGAACGCCACGCAGGGTCACCATGCAACCGATGGCTTGGCCTTCGCGGATCTTGAAGCCAGCAATGGCCTTCTTGGCCTTGGTCACGACAGGCTTCTGGCCTGCGATCTTGGTCAGGTCGCCAACGGCGTTGTCCATGACCTTCTTGTCGGCCACCGCCTCGCTGACACCCATGTTCAGAGTGATCTTGGTCAGGCGCGGCACCTCCATGGGCGACTTGTAGCCGAACTTCTTGGTCAGTTCAGGAACGACCTTATCGCGATAGATTTCTTGGAAACGTGCCATGGTCATGCCACCTTGATTTCTTCGCCGCTGGACTTGAAGACGCGCACGCGCTTGCCGTCAGCCAGGAGCTTGATGCCGACGCGGTCGGCCTTGCCGGTCGCCGCATTGAAAATGGCCACATTGGACTGGTGGATCGGCATGGCCTTTTCCACGATACCGCCGGTGGTGCCCTTCATGGGGTTGGGCTTGGTGTGCTTCTTCACCAGGTTCACACCCTCGACCACCACATGGGTCTCATCCTTGCGCAGCGCAACCTTGCCGCGCTTGCCCTTGTCGCGCCCGGTGAGGACGATGACTTCGTCGCCTTTGCGAATCTTGTTCATGGCGCTTCCTATTACAGAACTTCAGGAGCCAGGGACACGATCTTCATGAACTTCTCGGTACGCAGTTCACGCGTGACCGGGCCGAAGATGCGGGTGCCGATCGGCTCCAGCTTGTTGTTAAGCAGCACGGCGGCATTGCCGTCGAACTTGACCAGCGAGCCATCGCCACGGCGGATGCCCTTGGCGGTACGAACCACCACAGCGCTGTAGACCTCGCCCTTCTTGACGCGGCCGCGCGGAGCAGCTTCCTTGATGCTCACCTTGATGATGTCGCCCACGCTGGCGTAGCGACGCTTGGAACCGCCGAGCACCTTGATGCACAAAACGGACTTCGCGCCGGTGTTGTCGGCGACTTCTAACCGAGATTCAGTCTGGATCATTTCAATATTCCCAACTTGCACCAGAAGGCACCTGGGGCGGCCTGCCGGTCAGTCTTGGGCCCGTCGTCCACGGCACGAACCACTCGCACCGCTTTTGCTGGGCAGAAACCTCGCCTTTTCAAGCGAAGCCAGCAATTATGCCAAAGGTTTGAGCGAGCGTCAAGCGTCTTGTTCGGGCGGCCATCTCAGGTAGTCCTGGGCCAGGGCCAGAAAAGTCGCCAGAGCAGGATCCCGACCCGTCTCTTCCGCCAGGATGCGCGCCACGGCCGCAGCGAGATCTGCGGCCAGCGCGGCATCGAGGAACAGCATACGTGACCGCCTGGCAAGAAAATCTTCAACAGTAAGCGCATACTCATATCGCGCAGCAAAGCGCACCATGGACTCCGTCAGGCCCGGGGCCAGCTCATCTGCAGCGCCCGGCAAGCCCGCCAGCGCAGGCGCCTCCGCGCCATATAAATGAGCGCCGGGCGCCGCGGCCAGCCCCCCCTCCGAAGGCATCGCGTCCGCAAGCGCGCCGACCAATTGCAAAGACGCGCTCACACCTGCCGGGCGTCCCGGCAGCAGGCCGGAACGCACACAACGCGCCAGTACATCCTCGGCTATGACGCGGTAGGTGGTCCATTTGCCGCCGGTAACCGTCACCAGGCCGCTTGCCGCCAGCAGCACCGCGTGTTCACGGCTGAGGCTGCCGGTGTCGGCCTCGTCGCCGGCCGGACGCACCAGTGGCCGCAACCCCACCCAGATGCTCAGCACGTCGGCCGGTCCGGGCGCGCGCGCCAGGTAATGCGCCGCCTCGGCCAGGATGAAATCGAGTTCGGCACGCAGCGGCCGCGGCTCGCGCGGCAGATCGCCGCGCGGCGTGTCCGTGGTGCCCAGTACCAGCTTGCCCAGCCAGGGCACGGCAAACAGCACGCGACCATCGGTCGTCTTGGGCACCAGCAGTGCGTGCTCACCCGGCCAGAAGGAGCGGTCCACCACCACATGCACGCCCTGGCTCGGCGCTACCACAGGCTCCACCGCCTTACCCTGGCTCGCGCTGTCAAGCTGGCGCAGGTTATCGACCCAGACTCCGGTGGCGTTGATGACGCAGCGGGCGCGCACTTCGTATTCGTTTCCGTCGATGGCATCGCGGCAACGCAGGCCGACCAGGCGTGCGTTCTCGTGCAGCAACTCGGTGACCGGACAGTAGTTGAGCACCAGCGCCCCTTCGCGCGCCGCCGTGCGTGCCAGCGCGATGGCCAGGCGCGCATCGTCAAACTGGCCGTCCCAGTATTGCACGCCCCCGCACAGGCCCGCGGGTTGCAGGCGCGGCAGAGCCGCCAGTGCCTCGGCGCGGCTGAGGCAGCGCGTCGGCCCCAATCCCGATCGCCCGGCCAGCAGGTCATATAGCTTGAGGCCGAAGCCGTAGAACGGCGTCTGCCACCAAGCGTAGGACGGCATGACGAAGGACAGGCGAGAGGCCAGATGCGGAGCATTGGCCAGCACCGTACTGCGCTCGTGCAGGGCCTCGCGCACCAGCCCGATATTGCCTTGGGCCAAGTAGCGCACACCGCCATGCAGCAGCTTGGTGGAACGCGAGGAAGTGCCGCCGGCAAAGTCGTGTGACTCCAGCAACACCACGGAATAGCCACGGGCCGCAGCGTCCAGCGCCACGCCCAGGCCGGTGGCGCCGCCGCCGACCACAGCCAGATCCCAGGTGCGTGGCTCGGCGAGGCGTGCCAGCAACTCGGCGCGACGGGTAGGCAAAGGCGAATTCATATATGAGACGAAGCCTTCACCGGACCCAGCCGCGCGCGCGTTCCACGGCCTCTCGCCAGCGCGCCAGCTTCGCACGGCGACTGGCCTCGGGCAGGCGCGGCTCGAAACGGCGCTGCAACTGCCAGAGCGCCGACAGCTCATCCGCGCCGGACCACAGACCGCTGGCGAGCCCCGCCAGCCCGGCTGCGCCGAAGGCCGTGGTTTCCGTCAGTGCGGGGCGTAGCACGGGCACGCCGAGATAGTCGGCCTGCAGCTGCATCAGCAGATCGTTGCGGCTGGCGCCACCATCCACGCGCAGTTCGCTCAGCGGCACGCCGGCATCCTGGCCCATGGCGTGAAAGACGTCGGCTGTCTGCAGGGCAACAGCCTCCAGTGCCGCTCGGGCAATGTGCGCACGTGTGGTGCCACGCGTCATGCCCACCAGCGTGCCGCGCGCATGGCCGTCCCAGTCAGGGGCGCCCAGACCGGCAAAGGCGGGTACCAGGTAGACATCCTGGGTGTCGGGTACGCTGGCGGCCAGCGACTCAACCTCGACCGCGCTTCGAATGATCTGCAACCCGTCGCGCAGCCACTGGATGGTGGCCCCCGCCATGAAAACCGAGCCTTCGAGTGCATAACAGGCCGGCGTGTGCGGCCCGAGCCAGGCCACAGTCGCCAACAGCTTGTGCCTGCTCGTGACCGCGGCCGTGCCGGTGTTCATGAGCATGAAACAGCCCGTGCCATAAGTGTTCTTGGCCATGCCCGGTGCAAAACAGGCCTGGCCGAAGGTGGCGGCCTGCTGGTCGCCGGCCACACCGGCAATCGGCACCGCCGCCCCGAGCAGCGCCGGATCACTCTCGCCAAACACCCCGCTGGACGGGTGTACATGCGGCAGCACGGCGGCCGGAATGTTGAAGAGGCGCAGCAGTTCCTCGTCCCATTGCAGGGTATGGATATTGAACAGCAGGGTACGCGCGGCGTTGCTGGCATCGGTGGCGTGCGCCCGCCCGCCCGTCAGGTTCCAAAGCAGCCAGGCGTCCACCGTGCCGAACGCCAGCTCGCCGGCTTCGGCGCGCGCACGCACGCCGGGCACGTGGTCCAGCAGCCACTGCAGCTTGGTGGCGGAGAAGTAGGCGTCGAGCACCAGACCTGTCTTGCGCTGGATGCGTGCGGCCCAGCGCGGGCGCAGCGCGTCGCAGACCGCGGCGGTGCGCCGATCCTGCCAGACGATGGCCGGCGCCACCGGCTTGCCTGTCGTGCGGTCCCACAGCACCGTGGTCTCGCGCTGGTTGGTAATGGCCAACGCGCGCAACTGGGACGCCTGCAGGCCGGCGCGCGCCAGTGCCTCACGCGCCACGGCCAGCTGCGTGCGCCAGATCTCGGTCGCGTCGTGTTCCACCCAACCTGCTTGCGGAAAGTGCTGGGCGAACTCCTGCTGCGCCTGGGCCACCATGGCCCCGTGCCGGTCGAACACCAGCGCGCGCGAACTGGTGGTGCCCTGGTCAAGGGCGAGGATGTGCTCGGCGTGAGAGTTCATTGCAGGTTCCGGCTCCTGGAGGCAGCTTCTAGCCTAGCGCAAACTGCGACAATCCACAGCCAAATTCCACCTTGTCCGACACAGGAACAACACATGAGCGAGCGCATTGCATTCATCGGCGGCGGCAACATGGCCAGTGCCATCATCGGCGGCCTGATCAAGCAAGGCCGTCCGGCCGCTGCCATCGAGGTGGTCGAACCCTTTGCCGAGGCGCGACAGGCCTTGAAAGACAAGTTCGGCATCACGGCCCACGAGCAGGCTGGCGCCTTCCTGCAAGGCGTGCGTCTGGTGGTCTGGGCTACCAAACCGCAGACCTTCAAGGAGGCGACGCTGCCGGTGCGCGCCCATGTCGGCAATGCCCTGCACCTGAGCGTCGCCGCCGGCATCCCCAGCGACAGTATTGCACGCTGGCTGGGCAGCGAACGCATCGTGCGCAGCATGCCCAACACACCGGCGCTGGTAGGCCTGGGCATGACGGGCCTGTATGCGCGTGGCGGCGTCACGGCGCAGGACCGTGCGTTGATCGAGAACGTGACCGCCACCATGGGCGAGTCCCTCTGGGTGGAGCGCGAGGAACAGCTGGATGCCGTGACGGCGCTGTCCGGCTCGGGTCCGGCCTACGTGTTCTATTTCCTCGAGGCCATGACACAGGCCGGCACCGAGATGGGCCTCTCTGCCGAGCAGGCCTACAAGCTGGCGGTGGAAACCTTCCGCGGCGCCAGCGCGCTGGCCAAGGCATCGAGCGAGCCACCAGAGGTGCTGCGCCAACGCGTGACGTCCAAGGGCGGCACCACCTATGCGGCCATCACCAGCATGGACCAGAGCCGGGTGAAAACATTGTTCGGCCAGGCGCTGCACGCAGCCGAGCGGCGCGCACGCGAGCTTGGCGCCGAGTTCGGCAAGGACTGATTACTTGAAGGCGTAGCCGGCCGCGATGCCGGCGAACAGCGTGAACCCCAGCCAGTGGTTCAGGCGGAAGGCCCGAAAGCAGCCGTCGCGCGTACGATCCCGGATCAACCGGTAGTGCCAGACTACTTGCGCTCCAGCCGCCGCCAGCGCAACGCCCCAGACCCAGGGCACAAGCTGCTCGAGCAGCAGAACGGTCCAGACCAGGAGTTGCAGCACGTAGGAGACCGTCACGGCCGCGACGTCGTAGCGCCCCAGCGTGATGGCCGAGGTCTTCATGCCGATACGCACGTCGTCATCGCGATCGACCATGGCGTACTCGGTGTCGTAGGCCAGCACCCAGAACAGGTTACCCAGCAGCAGCAACCACGCCAAAGCCGGCACTTCGCCCCGCACCGCGGCAAAGGCCATGGGAATGCCGAAGCTGAAGGCCACACCCA
This sequence comes from Curvibacter sp. AEP1-3, assembly GCA_943369035.1. Classification (GTDB taxonomy): domain Bacteria; phylum Pseudomonadota; class Gammaproteobacteria; order Burkholderiales; family Burkholderiaceae_C; genus Hylemonella. The sequence goes on along the minus strand of CALRMF020000004.1, from coordinate 14,132 downwards.
GCACCGCCTGCGGCATGGCGAAGAAACGCTTGGCATAGGGGTAGACCAGGGCCACGGCGAGCGCGGCGAACGACCACAACACCGCCACCGGGTTCGTGGTCAGCACCAGCGCAAAAGCCAGCAAGGCCAGTACCACGCCGACCCAGATCGCTTCGCGCACCGACACCCGGCCGGTCGTGACCGGGCGCTGGGCTGTGCGCTTGACATGGCGGTCGAAATCGCGGTCGGCCACGTCGTTGACACAGCAACCGGCACTGCGCATGAGGATGGTGCCGAGCACGAAGACGATCAGCAGATGCCAGCCCGGGAAGCCCCCCGCCGCCACCCACAAGGCACTGAGCGAAGGCCAGAGCAGCAGCAGCCAACCCGCGGGGCGGTCCCAGCGGATCAGGTCAAGGTACAGGGCGAGACGCTGCGACATGGCAAAGGTCGGCATAGCAAGAACTGGAAGGAAGAGCAACTGTAGCGAGCGGCCCGAGGTTGCGCCGAGCATTGCAGCCGTACTACGGGTACGGCGAGAAGCGCGGGTGCAAGATCGGGGCGCGCAGCAGGTTGATCAGTCTTCCAGAAGCGAACGCAGCATCCAGGCCGTCTGCTCATGCACCGTCAGGCGCTGGGTCAGCAGGTCAGCCGTCGGTTCGTCACCGGCCTTGTCAGACAGAGGGAACAGGCTGCGTGCGGTGCGCGCCACCGCTTCGTGACCCTGCACCAGGATGCGCACCATCTCCAGTGCCTTGGGCGGTTTGGCCGGCGCATCGGGCACCGTGGCCAGCTTGCCGAACTGGGCGTAGGAGCCGGGTGCCGCATGGCCCAGCGAGCGGATGCGCTCGGCAATCGGGTCGACTGCGTTCCACAGTTCGGTGTACTGGGTCATGAACATGGTGTGCAGCGTGTTGAACATCGGCCCGGTCACGTTCCAGTGGAAGTTGTGCGTGGTCAGGTAGAGGGTGTAGGTGTCGGCCAGCAGGTGGCTCAGCCCCTTGGCAATGGCGGCACGATCCTTCTCGCTGATGCCGATATTGATGGCAGGCGGCACGGACTTGACGGGATTCTTGGCCATGAGGACTCCTAGGATGATGACGAATCAGGAAAGACGCTTGACGCCCGGCAACTCGCAGGCGTAGACAGCGTTGCGCAGGGCGGCAATCGCCTCGTAGCGCGTGAAGCTGCGCCGCCACACCAGTACCACGCGACGCATCGGCGGCTCGCCGCTGAACGGCAGGTATCTGATGAAGCTGTCTTCCTGTGCGGCGCCCTTGCCCTTGGCCTTGGGCACCAGCGCCGCCTTCGGGATGCTCAGGCGGGGCACCAGCGTCACACCCATGCCGGCGGCCACCATGTGCTTGATGGTCTCCAACGAGGAGCCCTCGAAGCTCTTGCGGATGCCCTCGGCATTGCTGGAGAAACGCGCGAACTCGGGGCAGACTTCCAGCACGTGGTCACGGAAGCAGTGGCCGGTGCCCAGCAACAGCATGGTCTCGGACTTCAACTCCTCGCTGCTGATGCTCTCATGCTGGGCCAGTGGGTGGTTGGTGGGCACAGCGGCATAGAACGGCTCGTCGTACAGCGGCGCCACGGCCAGCCCGGTATCCGGAAAGGGCTCGGCCAGGATGGCGCAGTCGATCTCGCCGGTGCGCAGCATCTCCAGCAGCTTGACGGTGAAGTTCTCCTGCAGCATCAGCGGCATCTGCGGCGTGTGCGTGATCATCTGGCGCACCAGGTCGGGCAACAGATAGGGGCCGATGGTGTAGATCACCCCCAGACGCAGCGGGCCGGACAACGGGTCCTTGCCGCGCTTGGCGATCTCCTTGATCGCGGCAGCCTGCTCCAGCACGGCCTGGGCCTGGCGCACGATCTCCTCGCCCAGCGGCGTGACCGTCACCTCGTTGGCGCTGCGCTCGAACAGCTTGACGTCCAGCTCTTCCTCGATTTTCTTGACCGCCACCGACAGCGTGGGCTGCGACACGAAACAGGCCTCGGCCGCCTTGCCAAAATGCTTCTCGCGGGCCACGGCGACGATGTATTTGAGTTCGGTCAGGGTCATGGTGCGATTGTGACATTCGAGCCCGCGCCGGGCTCAGGGCAAGGACACCCGCAGCTGCAGCAGACGCCGTGTCTCGGGCGCCGCTGCACTGCTGTAGACACCACGCTGCGGGCCGCTGCCGGTGATGGCGATCGTCACCCACTGCCCCAGCGGCGCGCCCACGGTGGTGACCAGCTGGGCGCGCCCCTGCGCCGGCAACTCGCCGCCGGGCCGAACATCCAGACTAGCCGACTGCATCTCGACCTCCACTGTCACCGGCTGCTTGCCGCCGGGCCAGCGTGGCTTGACTGCCAGGCTCTGGTTGGCGTCCATCCAGGTCATGGTCTGGCTCACGCTGCCACCGCGATTGGTGGCATCGGTGCCCGGCACCGCCAGGGTGGAGGTGTAAGAAGACACCGACTGCACCCACTGCACCGGAACCGACTGCCCAAGGCTGAAGCTGGCCTTGCTGCCGTTGCGCACCAGCAGTTGCTGCGGCACGAGCAAGGCCTGGGCCGGCCGGGTGGCGACGACACGCCCGCCCGTCCCGGCATCTTCGATCTGGCGCAATTCGACGCTCAGATCGCGCGCCGGCAACTGGGCCAGCGCCGACTGGACCGCCAACAGCATCACGACAGCAAGGGCGTAGGGTTTCATACGAAGGCCGATTGTTTCACGAGCTATCAATTCTGCCAAACGCATAGCCCGCCGACACATGGTTCGCACCAGCACACTATCATTTGACGCCGTGCCGTCACCTCCGCCTGTGACGCACATCAAAAAACCCGAGGTATGCCCTGTGAGTCTGCTGTTCACCCCCTACACCCTGCCCGCCACCGGTCGCGCGCTGCAACTGGCCAACCGCATCGTCATCGCGCCCATGTGCCAGTACTCGGCCGTCAACGGCGCCGCCGGCGACTGGCACCTGGCGCACTGGACCAGCCTGCTCAACAGCGGCGCGGGCCTGCTGACCCTGGAAGCCACGGCCGTCACGGCGGACGGTCGCATCACGCCCGACTGCCTGGGTCTGTGGGACGACCGTACCGAACAGGCCCTGGGCGACACGCTGCACCGCGCCCGTCGATTGGCGCCGCCGATGCCGGTGTGCGTCCAGCTCTCGCATGCCGGCCGCAAGGCCTCCAGTGCTGCGCCCTGGCAGGGCGGTGCGCTGCTGACGCCGGCGCAAGGCGGCTGGCAACCGGTGGCGCCCTCGGCCTTGCCACAGCTGCCGACCGAAGCGCCACCGACCGCGCTGACGCTGGAACAGATGACCCAGATCCGCGAGGCCTTTGTCACCGCCGCGCGGCGCGCGCAGCGACTGGGCATCGACGCCATCGAGCTGCACGCCGCGCACGGCTACCTGCTGCACCAGTTTCTCTCGCCGCTGGCCAACCAGCGCAGCGACGCCTACGGCGGCAGCCTGGAGAACCGGATGCGCTTTCCACTCGAAGTATTTGCGGCCGTGCAGGCGGTGTTCGACGGCCCAGTAGGAGTGCGCATCTCGGCCATTGATTGGGTGGAAGGTGGGCTGGACGTCGCGCAGACGGCCGAGTTCGCCCGTCGCCTCAAGGCACTGGGCTGCAGCTTCATCCATGTCTCCACCGCTGGCGTCTCGCCGTTGCAGAAGATCACGCTCGGCCCCGGCTACCAGGTGCCGTTTGCGGGCGAAATCCGCCGCGCCTCGGGCCTGCCCACCACGGCCGTGGGGCTGATCACGCAACCGCAGCAGGCCGAGGACATCCTGCAGGCCGGCGACGCCGACCTGATCGCCATCGCCCGTGTGCTGCTGTACAAGCCGCGCTGGCCCTGGGAGGCCGCCGCCGCGCTGGGCGGCCAGGTACAGGCCAGCGCGCAGTACTGGCGCTGCCTGCCGCGCGAGGCGCAGAGCATCTTTGGTTCGGTGAAGATCGCGCAGCGCTGAAGCCCGGGCTTATGGCCCGCGGGGCTATTCGCGGAACAGCACAGCCGGCAGCTCCAGCGCCTTGACCTGCAGCGCGGCCTTTTCGGCATCGGCCTTGGTCGCGTAGGGCCCCACCCGGACACGGATCAGGCGCCCGGCCTGGGTCTCGTGCGGTGCGGTACTGGTTTCCAGCCCCGCCGCCTCGATCCGCAGGCGCACGTTCTGCGCATTGCTTTCCTGCGCGAACGCACCGGCCTGCACGTACCAGGACTTCTTGGTCGGCGTGCGCTTGGGCTTGCCGGCGACAGCTGGCGGCGCAGCCTCGGCCGTCGGGCTGCCGGCCGCAACCTCGGTCTTGGCCGATGCGGCAGCCTTGCTCGTGGCCTTGCCATCGCGCGCGGGCGCGGCCGGCGTGTCGCTGGCCGCGGCGGCCACCGGCAACGCAGCGGCACGCGCGAGTTGGGTCCGCTTCGGTTCGGCGGCCGCCTGCACCACGCTGTCGGCTGGTCCAGTCGGCTTGTCCGCCGCTGGCTGGGTCTTGGCATCGGCGGGCTCCGCCGCCTTGCCGGCGAGCTGTACCGCTGGTTCACGCGGCACACCGCTGACGCGGGCGAGGTACTCGTCGATCTGTGCCGCCGAGGTCAGTACCGGTCCGTCGAAGCGGGGGGCCGCGGGCGCTGCCGCGGTGTCGGGCGCCGGGGCCTCGGGCTTGGGTGGTTCTGTGGTCGCCTCGGCCACCGCGGCGGAAGCCGCAGCAGCTGCCGGCGCGGCCGGTGCCTCGGTCGTCGTGGGCGTTTGGACGGGTGTTGGCGCTGCCGCCACCAAGGCGCCGTTACCCGGTGCCAGCACCGGCTGACTGCCGGCCGCCATCTCCGGCATGGCAGGCTGGGACTGAGCAGCCCCGCCTTGCGCCAGCTGCATCATCTCTTGCGCAGGATCCAGCAGGAGGGTGGCCAAGCCGGTCACCAGGGCCGCCAAGGCCACGTTGACCACGGCCTGGGTCATAAAACGCCGGTTGCTGCTGGCCTGCGTCGCCAGCAGTTCGCAGGCTTGCGGGACGTCCTGCGTGGCACGCAGGGCCGCCGAGATCTTCTCGTTGCAGAAGTTGTAGTACCAGGCGTTGGCATACAGGCCGGGCACCACGAAGGCCGCAGTAAGGAACAGCAGGAACAGCGCCAACCCGGTGGTACTGTCGTAGTTGAGCAGCAGCTTGCCGACACCGAACACCAGCAATGCCATGCCCAGTACGGCCGCCACATAGGCCAGGGCCTGGCCCCACATCTTGCGGTAGATCAGCCAGTTGAGCGTGCTCCAGTAGGCCGCCCAGTGCCAGCTGGCGCCAGTCTTGCCGGCGGCGTCGAAGCGCGCAAACTGGCGCAGGTAGTAATCCTGCCCGCGCGGGCCGATGGCGGCGCGATAGAGCTCGGCGGTGTCGCCGGCGGCTAGCGGGTTCGCGGTGTCTGTGGCCATCAAGAAAGCTTGGGTGGTGAGTGGCAGGCCATGCGCCCGCCCGATGGAATGGCGCGAGTCTAAATCACATTGACCGCCAAGCCCAGGCCAGATGTGGGTGGAGCGCTACAAATTTGCGACTGCCCGCCGCCCCATCCGCGCTCAGGCCTTGAGGTAGTCGGTGCGGCTGCCGAGCCAGCGCGCCACATGCTGCTGCGCCTGCGCGGGGTAGCGGTCCAGCATCTGCGGCGCGGCCTGGCGCGCCCAGGCCAGCAGATGGGTGTCGGTGGCGAGATCGGCAAAGCGCAGCAGCGCGGCGCCCGACTGGCGCGCGCCGAGGAACTCGCCGGGGCCGCGGATCTCGAGGTCGCGCCGCGCGATCTCGAAGCCGTCGTTGGTCTCGGCCATGGCCCTTAGGCGTTCGCGCGCGGTTTCGCCCAGGCGCGGCGCATCGCCGGTGGAATACAGCAGCACGCAGGCCGAAGCCGCCGCCCCGCGCCCGACCCGGCCGCGCAGCTGGTGCAGCTGGCTCAGACCGAAACGCTCGGCGTGCTCGATCACCATCAGCGAGGCGTTGGGCACATCCACGCCCACCTCAATGACCGTGGTGCTGACCAGCACACCCATCTGACCGCTGGTGAACAGCGCCATCACCGCCTTCTTCTCCGCCACCGGCATGCGCGAGTGCAGCAGGCCGACCATGACGCCCGGCAGGGCCGCACTGAGCTCTTGATGCGTGGCGGTGGCATTGGTCAGGTCGAGCGCCTCACTCTCCTCGATCAGCGGGCAGACCCAGTAGACCTGCCGCCCGGCCGCCAGCTGGCCACGGATGCGTTCGATCACCTCGTCGCGCCGCTGTTCGGACACCACCTTGGTCACGATCGGACTGCGCCCGGGCGGCAGCTCGTCGATGGTGGATACATCGAGGTCCGCGTAGTAGCTCATGGCCAGCGTGCGCGGGATCGGCGTGGCGGTCATCATGAGGAGATGCGGTTCGAGTACCAACTCTCCCTCCCCCGTGCGGGGGAGGGTTGGGGTGGGGGCGAGCCCATCATCTGCGCCCAGCGCAGAGTTGGCTTTGCCCCGCAAAGCCAATCTCTGCGCCACACCGAAACGGTGCTGCTCGTCGATGATGGCCAGCGCCAGGTTCCTGAACTGCACCTGCTCCTGGATCACTGCGTGCGTGCCGACCACCAGGCCGGCCTCGCCGCGCGCAATGAGGTCGAGCATCTCGGCACGCTCCTTCTTCTTCTGGCTGCCGGTCAGCCAGGCCACGCGCACGCCCAGCGGCTCCAGCCAGCCCACCAGCTTACGAAAGTGCTGGTCGGCCAGGATCTCGGTCGGCGCCATCAGCGCGCACTGCCAGCCGGCATCGATGCAGATTGCCGCCGCCAGCGCCGCCACCACCGTCTTGCCGGAGCCCACATCGCCTTGCAGCAGACGGTGCATGGGCAAGTGCTGCGCCAGGTCTCGGGCAATCTCCTCGCCCACGCGACGCTGCGCCGTGGTCAACTGGAACGGCAGCGCCGCCAGCAGGCGCTCGTGCAGCGATCCCGCGCCCCGTTCCCGCAAAGCCGGGGCACGCAGGTGCTCGCGTTCGCGGCGCGACTGCAGCTGGGACAGCTGCTGTGCCAGCAGTTCCTCGGCCTTGAGCCGCTGCCACGCCGGGTGGCTGTGGTCCTCCAGCTGTGCCAGCGACACGTCCGGCGTCGGGTGGTGCAGAAATGAGAGCGCCTCACGCAGGCTCCACAAGGGCTGAAGGCCAATTTGGCTTGCAACCTCGGGGGGTAGCGTGTCGCTCAGGTCGGCACGTGCCAGGCCACCCAGCACGGCTTTGCGCAGGTAGGGCTGCGGCAGGCCGGCCACAGTCGGGTACACCGGCGTCAGTGCGGTCGGCAGTTCGCCCCCCGCGGCCTTGGTGTGCGGGTGCATTATGGTCCAGCCCATGAAGCCGCCTCGGAGCTCGCCGCGCACGCGCACGCGCGCGCCCACCGCCAGCGCCTTCTGCTGCGAGGGATAGAAGTTGAAGAAACGCAGCACGCAGGTGTCGCTGCCGTCGTCCACCGTCACCAGCAACTGGCGCCGCGGCCGGAAGCTCACCTCGCTGGCGGTCACGGTGGCTTCGATTTGCACCGTGCTGCCCTCGCGCGCATCGGCCAGCCGCGTGATGCGCGTCTCGTCCTCGTAGCGCAGCGGCAGGTGCAATGCCAGGTCGATGTCGCGCGTCAGGCCCAGCTTGCGCAGCGCCTGCTGCGCGGCAGACAGCGGCTTGTCAACAGTTGAAGTGGCGGGTTTGCGAGGCATGGGTCCTGATTGTGCCGTGCGGCCCACCGGTTTCAGCCCAGGTCGGCAGCGGCCGGCCCGGGCACCTCGCTCACTGCGGTTCGATCTTGGCGTCGCGGATCGCCTTGGCCCACTTGGCCGTCTCGCGCTGGCTGCGCTGGGCCAGGGCCTCGGGCGTGCCCGGCTCGACCGTGAAGCCGATCGGCGCGAACTTGTCCTGAATGTCCTTGCTGTTGGCCGCGGCGTTGATGGCCTGGTTGAGCTTGGCCACCACGTCGGCCGGCGTGCCAGCCGGCGCAAAGACGGCGAAGTAGGCGATCAGCTCATAGTCCTTCAGCCCCAATGCCTCGTTGACCGTGGGCAGCTCGGGAATGGCGGCCGAGCGCTTCATGGAGGTGACGGCCAGGCCACGGATCTTGCCCGCCTTGACCTGCGGCAGCGTGACGGCGAAGTCGGCGCTGAACATCATCACCTGGCCGCCGATCAGGTCGGTCATGGCGGCCGGGCCGCTCTTGTACGGCACATTGGTCATCTGCACGCCGGCCATGCTGGCCAGCATCTCGCCCGACACCAGCTGCGACGTGCTGGCGCTGGCAAAGGTCACCTGGCCCGGCTTGGCCTTGGCCAGGTCGATGAACTCGCGCAAGGTCTTGGCCGGCACATCATTGTTGATGGCCACGATCAGCGGCACCGAACCCTGGTAGCCCACGGGCACGAAAGCGGTGTCCTGGTCGTAGGGCAGCTTCTTCATCAGGCTCTTGAGCGCCGCATTGGTGCTGTTGGTGCCGAACAGGATGGTGTAGCCGTCGGCCGGCGCCTTGGCCACCGCATCGGCGCCCAGCATGCCGTTCACGCCCGCCTTGTTCTCGATCACGATGGGTTGACCCAGCGTTTCCGACATCTTGGCCGCGAAGGCGCGGCCGATCTGGTCGGTGGCGCTGCCGGCGGCAAAGGGCACGATGGCCTTGATCGGCCTGTTGGGGTAGGGTTGCGCCAGCGCCGTAGCGCTGAGCAGGGTCGCGCCCAGCAGGGCAAGCGTTCGGGGCAGCAATCGCATGGTTGTCTCCTTGGTGGTTAGTGTTCTTCAAGCGGCAGGTCGAGGATGGCGCTGCTCAGGCTCTTGCCGTGGGCATCAAGCGCCAGCGAACGCGTCACGCCGCCGGCCAGCGCCTCGTGCATCACAAAGTGCAACGCACCGAGATGCGGCAACGGATAGCGCTCCACCGCGCCGCGCACACTGTCGCGGTACCAGGCCTGCACGCGCTCGGCGCTGAGCGTGCGCGCCAGCACGGGATAGTCGGCCGGGTCGCGCGCAATAACGCTCAACGTGGCGCGGTTGCCCTTGTCGCCGGAGCGCGCGAAGGCGATGTCGCGTACGGTTTTCACTTCACAACTCCAGTACTTGGCACGCAGGCGTCACCGCCGAGCGCGGGATCAAGGCCGAGGCGGCGGCCACCACCTCGCGCACCGACTGCGTGACCCCACCGCCACCCGCCGGGCCGTTGAGGTAGAGCGCCTCCACCTCCTGTCCGACGCGCTCGGCCTGCGTACGCGTGGCGGCACGGACCGCCAGCCGCACGCGAACCTCATAGGGTTCGCGGTCAGCACCGAGGCGGGGTCCGTGCAGGGCATTGACACCGATCAGTTCGGCGCGCTGCTCCAGTTCACCGAGGCCGAGACGCTGCAGCCGATGCTGCAGGATGTTCAAGGCCAATTCACCCCGCGCCCGCGCCCCCGGGCCGGCATAGGAAATCTGCCCCTCGCCGATAAAGCCGTCGCGGTAACCCAGCGTCACCTTGAGCTGCTCCGGGCGCGCCGTGCCGCTGGCGCCCTGCACCTGCACGCGGTCCGGCCCCGCTTCCCGCAACTGCACGTGCGAGAAGTCGGCCACCACGTCGGGTTGCAGGTAGCGCTGCGGGTCTTCCAGCTCGTACAGCAGCTGTGCGGTACAGGTCAGGCGGTCCACACGGCCACCGGTGCCCGGTAGTTTGGTGATCACGGCCGTGCCATCGGACTGCACCTCGGCCAGCGGAAAGCCCAGCGCCTCCAGGTTCGGAATATCCACGCAACCCGGATCGGCAATGTAACCGCCACTGACCTGCGCCGCACATTCGAGCAGATGGCCAACGACAATGCCCTGGCCCAGGCGCGTCCAGTCGTCCGCCGCCCAGCCGAAATGCTGCATCAGCGGTGCCAGAAACAGTGCCGGATCGGCCACGCGGCCGGTGATCACCACATCCGCGCCGGACTGCAGGGCCGGCAGCAGCGCGTCCGCACCCAGGTAGGCATTGGCCGAAATCAGCCGACCGTGCAGGCTGCGCACGGTCTCATGCGAATCGAGCAGGGGCACGTCATGCGTCTGCATCCAGGGCAGCACGTCATCGCCCAGCACCACCGCCACGCGCAGGTGCGGCAGGCCAAGCTCACGCGCCACCCGCAGCACGGCCTGGCCGGCGGCCAAGGGATGCGCGGCACCCATGTTGGTCACGATGCGCGTGCCTTGGCGCACACAGGCCGGCAGCACCGCGCGCATGCGCTCCTCCAGCAAGGGGTCGTAGCCCCCACGCGGATCCTGGCTGCGACGCAACTGCGCCAGCGCGATGGTGCGCTCGGCCAGGCACTCGAACACCAGCACGTCGAGCGCGCCGCGCTCGGCCAGGTCCCGGGCCGGATCGATGCGGTCGCCCGAGTAGCCGGCGCCGGAACCGATGCGGAAGGCTTTCATGCCAACCATTATTTCATCGGCCTGCGGTGCCATGGCCGCGGACATACCCGCACGCCAGTGCGCCCTGATGGTTCGATACAACAGCCTGTGGGCTGGATCGGCCGCCTCCGCCCTGAGTTCAGAAAACTACGGTCGTTTATCCCTTACAGTCTTGAGGCCATACACCCGACCAACGATGGCATTACGCGGTGTTTTCAATCTCAGCGCCATCGTCATCCTTTTCTGTCACACATGGAGCAAACAACAACATGCTGAAACTCGTATCTGCCCTGGGCATTGCATCCCTCTGCGTCGGCTGCGCTTCGGTGGTCAACGATTCCACCCATCCGATGAAGTTGGAAACCAAGAACTCATCCGGCGAGGTCATCACCAACGCCGAATGCAAGCTGTCCAACGACTACGGCACCATCACCGTCAAGTCCGGTGACACTGCTCAGGTTCGTCGCTCCAGCAAGGACCTGGACATCGTCTGCAAGCACACCGACAACCCGGACGCTTCGGGTCGCGCCGTCTCGCGTGCCAATGGTGGCATGTGGGGCAACATCATCCTGGGCGGTGGCGTGGGCGCCATCATCGACCACAACAAGGGCACGGCCTACACCTACCCGACCTGGGTGCAACTGATCTTCGGCAAGTCGCTGGTGTTTGACCGTCAGGCCGAGAAAGAAGGCCAGCCGGTGCTCGGCCTGGAGCCCGTTGCCAGCAACCCCTGAACTGGAAAACCACACACCCAATTGGGTGTGTGAACGGGGAAGCCGCCTGAACTCTGAGACAATTCACGCTCCCCCTATTCTTGGAACGGGTCCGTCCGGCCCTCAAGCGCATGTCTCACATTCCTGACGCCGAGCGCGTCTTCAGCCTCAGCGATTTCGACTTCCAGCTCCCGAACGAGCTGATTGCCCAGCACCCCGCCCCCGAGCGCAGTGCCTCGCGCCTGCTCGATGGCCGCACGCTGCCGCCCACCGACCGCATCTTCCGCGAGCTGCCGGGCCTGCTGCAGCCGGGCGACCTGCTGGTCTTCAACGACACCAAGGTGGTGAAAGCACGCCTCTACGGTGAGAAGCCGACCGGCGGCAAGCTGGAGCTGCTGGTGGAACGCGTGCTGACCGGCCACGAGGTGGTGGCCCACATGAAGGTCAGCAAGAAGCCGCCCGTGGGCACGGTGCTGCAGATGACCGGGGGATTCACGGCCGAACTGCTCGGCCGCTGGCCCGACGCGCACGGGCAGCTCTTTCGCCTGCGATTCAGCGACGAACCGCATCGGCTGATGGAACAGCACGGCCACGTGCCGCTACCGCCTTACATTGCGCATGGCGACAGCGCTGAGGACGTGGCACGTTATCAGACCGTGTTCGCCGCCAAGCCGGGCGCCGCCGCCGCGCCCACCGCCGCACTGCACTTCGATGAAGGTGTGCTGGCCCCGCTGGAAGCGCGCGGCGTGCAGCGCGCCAGCGTGACGCTGCACGTGGGCGCCGGCACCTTTTCGCCGGTCAAAACGGAGAACCTGGCCGAACACCAGATGCACAGCGAGTGGTACGAGGTGCCGGCCGCCACGCAGGCAGCCATTGCTGAAACAAAGGCCCGCGGCGGGCGCATCGTGGCCGTAGGCACCACCACCGTGCGCACCCTCGAATCGTGGGCCAAGTCGGACCAGGCCAGCGGCGACACCAACATCTTCATTACCCCGGGCTTCCAGTTCCGGGTGGTGGACCTGCTGATCACCAACTTCCACCTGCCGAAGTCCACCCTCATGATGCTGGTCAGCGCCCTGGCCGGTTACGAGCACATCATGGCACTGTACCGTCATGCGATTGCGCAGCGGTATCGCTTCTTCAGTTATGGGGATGCGATGTTGCTGGAACGGTCACCACCACACCCCTGAGCCATATCTGCCGGCCAGCGGGCACGCAACGCTCACCGCGTCGCCGGCAACGCCCGCGCATGATGCGCAAAATGGTCCGCGATAAAGCTCGCCATGAAGTAATAGCTGTGGTCGTAGCCCGCATGGCGGCGCAGCGTCAGCGGATGCTCCGCCGCATCACAGGCTTGCTGCAGCAGTTCGGGCCGCAACTGTTGGGCCAGAAACTCATCGCCCTCACCCTGGTCCACCAACAGGGGCAGGCGCTCGGGAGCGCTGGCGATCAACTCCACCGCATCCCATTCCTTCCACGCGGCACGGTCTTCCCCCAGATAGGCAGTGAAGGCCTTCTGCCCCCAGGGCACCTGGCTGGGCGCCACGATGGGCGCAAACGCTGAGACGCTGCGGTAGCGGCCGGGGTGTCGCAGCGCAGTGACGAGAGCACCGTGGCCGCCCATGCTGTGCCCGAAGATGCCGCGCGCCTCGGTGGCCGGAAAGTGCTGCTCGATGAGTGCCGGCAGTTCCCGCGCCACGTAGTCCTGCATGCGGAAGTGCTGCGCCCAGGGGACCTGCGTGGCGTTGAGGTAGAAGCCGGCGCCCTGGCCGAGGTCATAGCCCTCGTCGTTGGGCACGCCGGGGCCGCGTGGGCTGGTGTCGGGCGCAACGACGATGAAGCCATGGCGCGCGGCGTGCTCCTGTGCGCCGGCCTTGGTGATGAAGTTCTGCTCGCTGCAGGTCAGACCCGAGAGCCAGTACAGCACCGGGCAACTCTCACCTGCCACCGCCGCCGGCGGCAGGTAGAGGCCGAAGCTCATGTCGCAGCCCAGGGCGGTGGACGTGTGTTTCCAGACTTCCTGCCGGCCGCCAAAGCTGGCGTGACACTCAACGCGGTTCATGGCACAGACTTCCTCAGTAATGGATCACGGTGCGGATGGACTTGCCCTCGTGCATGAGGTCGAAGGCTTCGTTGATGTCTCTCAACTCGCGGGTGTGGGTGACAAAGGGCGCGAGCTGGATGTCGCCCTTCATGGCGTCTTCCACCATGCCCGGCAACTGGCTGCGACCCTTGACGCCGCCAAACGCCGTGCCCAGCCAGCGCCGGCCGGTGACGAGCTGGAAGGGACGGGTGCTGATCTCCTGCCCCGCCCCGGCCACGCCGATGATGACGCTCTGGCCCCAGCCGCGGTGCGCGCACTCCAGTGCGGCGCGCATGACGTTCACGTTGCCGATGCACTCGAAGGAATGGTCCACACCCCAGGTGGTCATCTCCACGATGACCTGCTGGATCGGCTTGTCGTAGTCCTTGGGGTTGATGCAGTCGGTGGCGCCAAAGGTGCGCGCGAGGTCGAACTTGGACGGGTTGGTGTCGATGGCGATGATGCGACCCGCCTGCGCCTGCTTGGCACCCTGGATCACGGCCAAACCGATGCCTCCCAGGCCGAACACGGCCACGCTGTCGCCGGGCTGGACCTTGGCGGTGTTTTTCACCGCGCCCAGACCCGTGGTGACGCCGCAGCCCAACAGGCAGACCTGCTCATGGTTGGCAGCGGGGTTGATCCTGGCCAGTGAGACCTCGGCCACCACGGTGTATTCGCTGAAGGTGGAACAGCCCATGTAGTGGTAGACGGGCTGGCCGTTGTAGCTGAAGCGCGTGGTGCCATCGGGCATCACGCCCTTGCCCTGGGTGGCACGCACAGCCACGCAGAGGTTGGTCTTGCCGCTCTTGCAGAACAGACATTCGCCGCATTCGGCGGTGTAGAGCGGAATGACGTGGTCACCGGGTTTGACGCTGGTAACGCCCTTGCCCACCTCCACCACCACGCCCGCGCCTTCGTGGCCCAGCACGGCGGGAAAGATGCCTTCGGGGTCTTCCCCGCTGAGGGTGAAGGCGTCG
>CALRMF020000003.1:0-30540 GCA_943369035.1 Curvibacter sp. AEP1-3 | reverse complement strand
GCCGCCGGCTTCCAGAATGGCGAGTCGGTATTGTCGACCAGTCTGCACGCTGGGTGCGCCGTCCTTACCAACTGTTTCCTCGAAGGCGGCGTAGGCGTCAGCGCTCAGCACTTCGGCCCATTTGTAGCTGTAGTAGCCCGCGGCGTAGCCACCGGCAAAGATATGGCTGAAGGTGTGGGCGGTGCGGCTCCAGGCCGGTGGTTGCAGCACCGCCACTTCCGAGCGCACCAGGTCCAGCAGCGGCAGGAAGTCCTGCGCCGGGTCATGCTCGGTGTGCAGCAGCATGTCGAACAGCGCGAACTCGATCTGGCGCAGCGTCTGCAGGCCGCTCTGGAAGTTCTTGGCCGCGATCATCTTGTCAAACAGCGCGCGCGGCAGCGGCTCGCCGCTCTCCACATGGGCGGTCATGTGCTTGAGCACGTCCCATTCCCAGCAGAAGTTCTCCATGAACTGGCTCGGCAGTTCCACCGCGTCCCACTCCACGCCGCTGATGCCGGAAACATCGCGCTCGTTCACCTGCGTCAGCAGGTGGTGCAGGCCATGGCCGAATTCGTGGAACAGGGTGATGACGTCGTCGTGCGTCAGCAGCGGCGGTTTGCCGTTCACGCCCTCTGCGAAGTTGCACACCAGGTGTGCCACCGGCATCTGCAGGTGGCCGTTGTCGGGACGCAGCCAACGCGCGCGCACGTCGTCCATCCAGGCGCCGCCGCGTTTGCCGGCGCGGGCCGGCTGGTCGAGGTAGAACTGGCCGACGAGGTGACCGTTGCGCTCGATGCGGTAGAACTCCACCGCAGGGTGCCAGACCGGCGCCGTGTCGCGGCGGATGGCCACCTCGAACAGGGTCTCGACGATCTTGAACAGGCCGGCGATGACGCGCGGCGCGGTGAAGTACTGCTTGACCTCCTGTTCGCTGAAGGCGTAGCGCGCTTCCTTGAGTTTCTCGGAAATATAGGGCCAGTCCCAGGGCTGCGGATCGGTGATGCCCAGCTCTTCCTGGGCAAAGGCGCGCAGGTCGGCCACGTCCTGCTCGGCGTAGGGGCGGGCCTTGGCGGCCAGGTCGCGCAGGAAGCTGATCACCTGCTGCGGCGACTCGGCCATCTTGGGTACCACCGAGACTTCCCCGAAGCTCACATAGCCCAGCAACTGGGCTTCTTCCTGGCGCAGGGCCAGGATTTCACGGATCAGGGCGCTGTTGTCGAACTTCTTACCGTCACCCTCGGCCTGGTCGGAGGCGCGGGTGGTGTAGGCCCGGTAGAGCGTATGGCGCAGCGCGCTGCTTTTCGCGAACTGCATTACCGGCAGGTAGCTCGGCATCTTGAGCGTGAGCTTGTAGCCTTCCTTGCCATCCTTCTGCGCGGTGGCGCGCGCGGCCTGCTTCACGTCTTCGGGCAGGCCGTCGAGCTCGGCCTCGCTGGCGTAGTAGGCAAAGGCGTCGGTGGCGTCGAGGGTGTTCTCGCTGAACTTCTGGCTCAGCTCGGCCTGGCGCTCCTGGATCTCGGCAAAACGTTCCTTGGCCTGGCCCGTGAGTTCGGCGCCGCCGAGCACGAAGTTGCGCAGCGCATTCTTGTGCGCTTGCTGCTGTTCGGCGTTGAGCGCGGACGGGTCGATGGCCTTGTACTTGGCGTAGAGGCGCTCGTCGGCCCCCAGGCGGGTCCAGAACTCGGTCACGCGCGGCAGGGCCGCGTTGTAGGCGGCGCGCAATTCCGGCGTGTCGGCCACGCTGTTGAGGTGGCTCACCGCGCCCCAGGCGCGGCCCAGCTTCTCGGTGGCCACGTCCAGCACGCGGGCAATCGCCGTCCAGTCGGCCGGGAACTCCGGGGCGGTGACGGTGGCCAGCGCCGCGTCGGACTCCTGCAGCAGGGCGTCGATGGCCGGAGCCACATGCTCGGGCTGGATCTGGTCGAACAACGGGAGGTCGGAGAAGTCGAGAAGGGGGTTTTTGCTCATGGTCAAAATGGTAAGGCCGGCGCTGGCTGTTTCAACCAGGCCGGCCATTGCATTTGTTGATGATGCCGATCAGGCCGGGGCCATGCGCTCGGCGGCTTCCAGCGTGTTGACCAGCAGCATGGTGATGGTCATCGGGCCGACACCGCCGGGCACCGGGGTGATCCAGCCGGCCACCTGCTTCACGCCGTCAAAGTCCACGTCGCCGCACAGCTTGCCTTCGTCGTTGCGGTTCATGCCGACGTCGATCACCACCGCGCCGGGCTTGACCATGTCGGCCGTCAGCACGTTACGCTTGCCAACCGCCGCGACGATGACGTCGGCCTGCAGCGTCATGGCCTTCAGGTCCTTGGTGGCGCTGTGGCAGATGGTGACGGTGGCGTTCTGACCCAGCAGCATCAGCGCCATGGGCTTGCCGACGATGTTGGAGCGGCCAATGACCACGGCGTGCTTGCCCTTGAGGTCGTAGCCGATGCTCTCCAGCATCTTCATGCAGCCGTAGGGCGTGCAGGGCCAGAAACCGGGTTGGCCGACCATCAGCGCGCCGGCGCTGGCGACGTGGAAACCGTCTACGTCCTTGGCCGGAGAGATGGCCTCGATCACCTTGTGCGCATCGATGTGCGCCGGCAGCGGCAGCTGCACCAGGATGCCGTGGATGGCCGGATCCCTGTTCAGGGCATCGATGCGCGCCAGCAGCTGGGCTTCCGTCATGCTGGCCTCGTATTTCTCCAGCACCGAGTGCAGGCCGCTGTCTTCGCAGGCCTTGACCTTGTTGCGCACATAGACCTGCGAAGCCGGGTTGTCACCGACCAGAATGACGGCCAGACCGGGGGTGATGCCACGGGCCTTGAGGGCGGCGGCGCGCTGCGCCACGTCGGCGCGCAGTTGTTTGCTGAGGGCGTTGCCGTCAATCAGGCGGCCGGTGCTCTGTGTCATGATGTTTCCCAGATTACTAAGTAAAAACGCCCGCTAGGGCTCATTCAGCGGGCGTGGAGTGCTATGAAAGGAGGAGCTTCAGGGGGTCTTGGGGGCGGCCTGCCCGAGCGCGATCTTGAGCAGGTCGGCCACCGTGTTGGCGCTGAGCTTTTCCATGATGTTGGCGCGGTGCGCCTCCACGGTCTTGATGCTGATGCCCAGGTCGTCGGCGATCTGCTTGTTGAGGCGGCCGGCGACGATGCGCTCGAGCACCTGGCTCTCGCGCAGCGTGAGCTTGGACAAAAGGGCGTCGCGGCTGGCGGCCTGCTGGTGCACGCTGAACGACTCGCGCGCGGCGTCCAGCATGCGCTCCACCAGGCTGACCAGCTGATCTTCGTTGAAGGGCTTCTGGATGAAGTCCATGGCGCCCTTCTTCATGGTGTCCACCGCCATTGGCACGTCACCGTGGCCGGTGATGAAGACGATGGGCAGTGGCGAGCGCGCCTCGATCAGGCGGTTCTGCAGCTCCAGCCCGGTCATGCCGCCCATGCGGATGTCAACGATCAGGCAGGCGACTTCACGCGGGTCGTAGCGGCTGAGGAAGGATTCGGCGGAATCGAAGCAGCGTACCCGGTAGTCCTTGCCTTCGAGCAGCCATTGCAGCGAATCGCGCACGGCTTCGTCGTCATCCACCACATACACCGTGCCTTTTTTCGGAATCAAACTCATGCTTTACCCTGAGACTCTCTCTGCTTGGTTGGGGTGTGCCGCCTGGTCGGGCGTGGCGTCGGCCAGGGGGATCCAGAAGGAGAACCGGCACCCGGTGACGTCCGCGCCATTGTAGAGGTTCTCGGCCTTCATCCGGCCCTGGTGCGACTCGACGATGGTGCGGCACAGGCCCAGGCCGATGCCCAGGCCTTCGGCCTTGGTGGTGTAGAAGGCCTCGTAAAGACGCTCCATCACCTCGGGGTCGATGCCCTTGCCCGTGTCGGTCACGGCGAACTCCACCACCGCCCGACCCTCGACCGTGGCCGGCAGCACCGACAGCTCCACCTGGCGCTGCTGTGGCGGGCGCTGCGCCTGGGCGATGGATTCAGCCGCGTTCTTCATCAGGTTCACCAGCACCTGTTCGATCAGGATCGGGTCGACCAGCAGCGGCGGCAGGTCGGCCAGGGTGTAGCTCAGGCGCACGTTGTAACGGCGCATGCCAATCTCGGCCAGTTCCACCGCAGCCTCGACCATGCTGTCCACTTCTGACAGGGTGCGGTTGGGCTCGCTGCGCTTCACGAACGCACGGATGCGCTGGATGATCTGGCCGGCCCGGTGTGCCTGCTTGGCGGTTTTCTCCAGCGCGCTCACCAGGTCTTCTTCCGAGATCTGGTGCGCCTTGATGCGCGAGAGCATGCCGTTGCAGTAGTTGTTGATGGCGGTCAGCGGCTGGTTCAGCTCGTGCGCCACGCTGGAGGCCATTTCGCCCATTGTGATGAGGCGGCTGGCGGTCTGCGCGCGCTCGGCCTGCGCGGCGGCTTCTTCCTCGGCCAGGCGGCGCGGCGTGATGTCGGTGGCAATCACCATCTGCGCCAGCCGGCCGTCCACCCAGGTGAGGTAACGGGTTCGCACCTCCAACCATTTGCCGAGCTCTTCCACATAGATCTCGGCGCTCTCGGCCTCGATGTCGGGCAGGCCGCTGGTGGGCATGCCGACCAGGGTGTCCACGCTGTCGCGCGCGTCACCGACGGACAAGCGCCCCAAGGGCGCGCCCTGGCCGGTATGGCCGGCCATGCGCACGTGGCCACTGCTCTGCTCGTGGAACCAGAGCCGGTACATCTTGTTGGCAAACAGCAGTTCGTCCGTGCCCAGCGGCGCCACCGATACCGAGGCGTCCAGCGCCTCCAGCACGGTGGTAAAGCGCTCGTAGGAGGCATAGAGCTGCTCGCGCACTCGGTTGGGCTCGGTGATGTCGGTCATCGAGGTCATCCAGCCGGTCTGCTGGCCGCGCGCGTCGATCAGCGGTGAGACGTGGATGCGGGCGTCGAAGATGGAGCGGTTCTTGCGCTTGACCCGGATCTGGAAGCCGGTGCTGCCCACGCGCCCCTGCAGCTCGTCCTGCAGCCGCGCGCTCAGTAGTTCTTGGTCTTCCTCCGGCCAGTAGGGGAAGGGAGCGGTCTGGCCGACGAGTTCCTCCTCGCTCCAGCCGGTCATCTGGCAGAAGGCGGCGTTGACGTAGGTGATGCGACCTTGCAGGTCCAGCGCACGCATGCCGGTGGGCATGGAGTTCTCCATCGCGCGACGGAAGTTGGTTTCCAGCAGCAGCGCCTGCTGGGCCTGCATGCGCCGGCGCGTGTGGCGCCAGTTGGCAATCAGCATCCAGGCCGTCATGGCGCTGAGCGTGATGACCAGCCAGAACAGGCCGCTGCCGATCACGCCGAGCGAGGTGCGGTAGGCGCGCGCGCGCAGCAGCAGGCCGTTGCCGACCGGGGAGACCGGTACCTCGTATTCGTTGGCCGGGCTGGCCCAGGGTAGCAGCCGGGTGGCCGGGTTGCGCCGTGGCAGGCTGGTGCCGGCCAGCTGGGCGCCGTTGGCATCGTGCAGCGAGAAGGCATAGCGGGCCATGACCTCGGCCGGCACGCCAAAGCGGTACAGGCCGTCGGCCGAGTACTCGGCCAGCAACACGCCGGCGAACTTGCTGCGCCACGCCAGCGGGATGTGCAGCTCCAGCAGGGAAAAACTGTCGGTGCCGGGGCTGCGCTGGGCGTAGACCGGCTGCTGCAGCTGGCGCGCCAGGTCAAAACTGCTGAGGGTTTCGTTGTTGTCCACCGTCTCGTCAGCCGAACGGAAGTGGGTGGCCGAGAGGCTGCTGTAACTGGCGCGCACGCGCCGGCGCTCGTCGATCCAGCTCAGGCTGTTGAGCTCGGGGTACTGGGTGACCAGCGCCTCGGCCCGTGTCTTGAATTCCTGCACGTCCATTTCGCGGTTTGCCAGTTCCCGCGCCACGCGCATTAGCTGCTCCTGGCGCTCCAGCAGACGCAGGCGCAGCTGTTGTTGGGCGTACTCGAGGTCGTGGCGCAGCGCTTCCTGCTCCCGGTCGATCTCCTCCAGCCGCAGATAGGCGAACACCGCCACGATCGCGGCCAGGAACAGGATCACTGCGATCAGCGGTGCCAGCATGGCGTAGCGGTCCTGTCGTTGCGGCGACTGGCGTCGCCACCACCGTGTCAGGCGGTCGACAAGGGGCAGTTTCCGCAGAGGCGGCAGGGGGAAGGGCGGGCGCGCGGGCATAGGGCCGAGTTTAGTGGTCTGCTGGAGGCCGCAGCCAGCTTCGTTGATACGTTGTTCATGCATTAAATTTCATAATAAGAAAACAAAAAGCATGATTTGAAATATGGCCAAAAATATGCGAAACTCCGCGCCACGTTTTCAACCCCGTACTAAATTACGTTTGAATAAATAGGAGACACCGATGTCAGCCTCCATCGAAAACCTGCTTGGCTCCAGCGCCAATGACGAGGACAACCAGGAAACCCGTGAGTGGATCGAGGCGCTGCAGGCGGTGATCGCCAGCGGCAGCACGACCGCCGAAGGCCGGGCCCGGGCCCACTTCCTGCTGGAGCAGTTGCTGGAGCAGGCGCGGCAGGAGGGCATCGACATGCCGTTCTCCGCCACCACCGGCTACGTCAACACCATCGAGCCGGACCAGGAGGCGCGTTGCCCCGGTAATTTGGAGATCGAAGGCCGGCTGCGGGCCTACATGCGCTGGAATGCCATGGCCATGGTGGTCAAGGCCAACCGTCACCACCCGCCGGAAGGCGGCGACCTGGGCGGCCACATCGGTTCCTTCGCTTCGCTGGCCAACATGTTCGCGGCCGGCTTCAACCATTTCTGGCACGCCGAGAGCGAGAACCACGGCGGCGATTGCATCTACATCCAGGGCCACGTGGCGCCCGGCATCTATGCGCGCGCCTTTCTGGAAGGCCGCATCACCGAAGAGCAGCTGCTGAACTTCCGCCAGGAAGTGGACGGCAAGGGCCTGTCCAGCTACCCGCACCCGAAGCTGATGCCCGAGTTCTGGCAGTTCCCCACCGTCTCCATGGGCCTGGGGCCGCTGATGGCAATCTACCAGGCTCGCTTTCTCAAGTACCTGCATGCCCGAGGCATCGCCAACACCGAGAACCGCAAAGTCTGGGTGTTCTGCGGCGACGGCGAGATGGACGAGGTGGAAAGCCTGGGTGCCATCAGCCTGGCGGCACGCGAGAAGCTCGACAACCTGATCTTCGTCATCAACTGCAACCTGCAGCGCCTGGACGGTCCGGTGCGCGGCAACGGCAAGATCATCCAGGAGCTGGAAGGCGAGTTCCGCGGCTCGGGCTGGAACGTGATCAAGCTGATCTGGGGCAAGGGCTGGGACGATCTGCTGGCTCGCGACAAGGACGGCGCGCTGCGCAAGATCATGATGGAGTGCAACGACGGCGACTACCAGGCTTTCAAGGCCAACGACGGTGCCTATGTGCGCAAGCATTTCTTCGGCCGCGATCCGCGCACGCTGGAGATGGTCGCCCACATGAGCGACGACGAGATCTGGAACCTGCGCCGTGGTGGCCACGACTCGCAGAAGGTCTACGCTGCCTTCCACGCTGCCAACGAGCACAAGGGCCAGCCCACGGTGCTTCTGGTGAAGACCGTCAAGGGCTTCGGCATGGGCAAGATCGGTGAGGGCAAGAACACCGTGCACCAGACCAAGAAGCTGTCGGACGAGGACGTGAAGGCCTTCCGCGACCGCTTCAACATCCCGATCCCGGACAGCCAGATCGCCGACCTGCCGTTCTACAAGCCGGCCGACGACACGCCGGAAATGAAGTACCTGCACGAGCGCCGCAAGGCGCTGGGTGGCTACCTGCCGCACCGCCGTACCAAGGCCGATGAGAGCTTCACCGTGCCGTCGCTGGACACCTTCAAGGCGATTCTGGAGCCGTCGCAGGAAGGGCGTGAGATTTCCACCACCCAGGCCTATGTGCGCTTTCTGACGCAACTGCTGCGTGACCAGGCGCTGGGCCCGCGCGTGGTGCCGATCCTGGTGGATGAGGCGCGCACCTTCGGCATGGAAGGCCTGTTCCGCCAGGTCGGCATCTACAACCCGGCAGGCCAGCAGTACACCCCGGTCGACAAGGACCAGGTGATGTACTACAAGGAAGACAAGGCCGGCCAGATCCTGCAGGAAGGCATCAACGAGGCCGGCGGCATGAGCAGCTGGATCGCGGCCGCCACCAGCTACAGCACCAGCAACCGGATCATGATCCCGTTCTACGTGTATTACTCGATGTTCGGCTTCCAGCGCATCGGCGACCTGGCCTGGGCGGCCGGCGACATGCAGGCGCGCGGCTTCCTGCTGGGCGGCACCTCCGGGCGCACCACGCTCAACGGCGAGGGCCTGCAGCACGAAGACGGCCACAGCCATATCCTGGCTGGCACCATCCCGAACTGCGTGAGCTACGACCCGACCTTCGCGCACGAAGTGGCGGTGATCATGCAGCATGGCCTCAAGCGCATGGTGGAGAAGCAGGAGAACGTCTTCTACTACATCACCCTGCTGAACGAGAACTACGCCATGCCGGGCCTCAAGGTCGGCACCGAAGAGCAGATCATCAAGGGCATGTATCTGCTGGAAGAGGGCGCCAAGAAGACGCCGCGCGTCAACCTGCTGGGCTCCGGCACCATCCTGCGTGAGTCGATGGCGGCCAAGAAGCTGCTGGAGGAAGAGTGGGGCGTAGCAGCCAATGTGTGGAGCTGCCCGAGCTTCAACGAACTGGCGCGCGACGGCCAGGACTGCGAACGCTGGAACCTGCTGCACCCGACCGAGACCCCGCGCGTGCCCTTCGTGGCGCAGCAGCTGGACAAGCACAGCGGCCCGGTGGTGGCGTCGACCGACTACATGAAGTCCTACGCCGACCAGATCCGTCCCTTCCTGCCGAAGGGCCGTACCTACAAGGTACTGGGCACCGACGGCTTCGGCCGCAGCGACTTCCGCAGCAAGCTGCGCGAGCACTTCGAGGTCAACCGCCACTACATCGTGGTCGCGGCCCTGAAGGCGCTGAGCGAAGAGGGCAGCGTGCCGGCCGCCAAGGTGGCCGAGGCGATTGCCAAGTACGGCATCAAGGCTGACAAAGTGAATCCCCTTTACGCCTGAGCGTAAAACGGGATTCACTTTGCAGCGAAGACTCATATTGCGCAGCAATGTGATGTCGCAGCTACAAGGTCATCCCGCGCCCTAACAAGGAACCAACATGGCAATGCAAGAAGTCAAAGTGCCGGACATCGGCGATTTCGCCGAAGTGGCGGTGATCGAGTTGCTGGTCAAGCCGGGTGACACCGTCAAGGCCGAGCAGTCACTCATCACGGTCGAGTCCGACAAGGCCTCGATGGAAATCCCTTCCAGCCACGCTGGCGTGGTGAAGGAGCTCAAGGTCAAGATCGGCGACAAGGTGGCCGAAGGCTCCGTGGTGCTGGTGCTGGAAACTGCCGGCGCCGAGGCCGCTGCTGCGGCCCCCGCGCCGACGCCCGCGCCGGCTGCGGCTCTCGCCGCGCCGGCAGCGACGCCTGCACCGGTGGCACCCGCCCCGGCCGTCGCCAGTGCGCCGGTCTCCTCTGCTGCCGTGCCGGCCCACGTGCCGACGGCCCCGTCTGGCAAGCTGCCGCATGCCTCGCCCTCGGTGCGCAAATTTGCGCGCGAGCTGGGCGTGCCGCTGGCCGAGGTCAAGGGCACCGGGCACAAGGGCCGCATCACCGACGAGGACATCAAGAATTTCACCAAGGCCGTGATGGCTGGCGGCGCGCGTACCCAGGCCATGGGCGCCGCACCCGCCGGCGGCGATGGTGCCGCGCTGGGCCTGCTGCCGTGGCCGAAGGTGGACTTCGCCAAGTTCGGCGAGGTCGAGCGCAAGGACCTCTCGCGTATCAAGAAGATCAGCGGCGCCAACCTGCACCGCAACTGGGTCATGATCCCGCACGTCACGCACAATGAAAATGCGGATGTGACGGAGCTGGAAGCGCTGCGCGTGCAGCTGAACAAGGAGCACGAGAA
Source organism: Curvibacter sp. AEP1-3 (assembly GCA_943369035.1). GTDB lineage: Bacteria > Pseudomonadota > Gammaproteobacteria > Burkholderiales > Burkholderiaceae_C > Hylemonella. Next base: position 20,606 of record CALRMF020000003.1, on the reverse strand, counting down.
AGCCGGCGTCAAGTTCACCATGCTGGCCTTCGTGATCAAGGCCTGCGTGGCCGCGCTGCAGAAGTTCCCCGAATTCAACGCCTCGCTGGATGGCGATGCGCTGGTCTACAAGAAGTACTTCCACATCGGCTTTGCCGCCGACACGCCGAACGGTCTGGTGGTGCCGGTGCTGAAAGACGCCGACAAGAAGGGTCTCGTGCAGATTTCCCAGGAGCTGGCCGAGATGTCGAAGAAGGCACGTGACGGCAAGCTGACGCCGGCCGAGATGACCGGCGGCTGCTTCTCCATCTCTTCGCTGGGCGGCATCGGCGGGCGCTATTTCACCCCCATCGTCAATGCGCCCGAGGTGGCCATCCTGGGACTGACCAAGACCTTCATGGAACCGGTGTGGGATGGCAAGGCCTTCGCGCCGCGCCTGACGCTGCCCATGTCGCTCTCCTACGATCACCGCGTGATCGACGGTGCAGCTGCCGCGCGTTTCGCGGCCTACCTGAGCCAGCTGCTCGGCGACTTCCGCCGGGTCGCGCTGTAAGGGGATCATGATGGCACTCACAGAAGTCAAGGTTCCTGACATCGGCGACTTTGCCGAAGTGGCGGTGATCGAGGTGCTGGTCAAGCCCGGCGACACCATCAAACCCGAGCAGTCGCTCATCACCGTCGAGTCGGACAAGGCCTCGATGGAGATTCCCTCCAGCCACGGCGGTGTGGTGAAGGAGCTCAGGGTCAAACTCGGCGACAAGGTAGCCGAAGGCTCGGTGGTGCTGTTGCTGGAGGCGGCTGACGCTGCCACGACAGCGGCACCGAAATCTGAGGGAAAACCGGCCCCGGCGCCCGCCGCATCGGCGCCGGCAGCTCCTGAGACTGTAGCGGCCGTCGCGCCCGCGGCGGCCAGCTTTGCCGGCAGCGCGGACCTCGAGTGCGACGTGCTGGTGCTCGGTGGTGGGCCCGGTGGCTATTCGGCAGCTTTCCGCGCCGCCGATCTCGGCCTCAAGGTGGTGCTGGTCGAACGTTATGCGCAGCTCGGCGGTGTCTGCCTGAACGTGGGCTGCATCCCGTCCAAGGCGCTGCTGCACGTGGCTGCGGTGATGGACGAGGTGAGCCACCTCGGTGACCTGGGCGTGGACTTTGGCAAGCCGGTGGTCAACATCGACAAGCTGCGCGGCCACAAGGAAAAGGTGATCAGCAAGCTGACCGGTGGCCTGGCCGCCATGGCCAAGATGCGCAAGGTGACGGTGGTGCGCGGCTACGGTGCCTTCGTCGGCGCCAACCACGTCGAGGTGGAGGAAACCACCGGCACGGCGCAGGACAAGACCGGCAAGAAACAGGTCATTACCTTCAAGAAGGCCATCATCGCCGCCGGCTCGCAGGCCGTGCGCCTGCCCTTCATGCCGGACGATCCGCGTGTGGTGGACAGCACCGGCGCGCTGGCGCTCAAGGAAGTCCCCAAGCGCATGCTGATCCTGGGTGGCGGCATCATCGGCCTGGAGATGGGCACGGTCTACAGCACGCTGGGCGCGCGCCTGGACGTGGTGGAAATGATGGACGGCCTGATGCAGGGCGCCGACCGTGACCTGGTCAAGGTCTGGCAGAAGATGAATGCCCATCGCTTCGACAACATCATGCTCAAGACCAAGACGGTGGCGGCCAAGGCCACGCCGGCCGGCATCGAGGTCACGTTCGAGGGCGAAGGCGCGCCGGCACCGCAGACCTACGACCTGGTGCTGCAGGCCGTGGGCCGCAGCCCCAACGGCAAGAAGATCGCTGCCGACAAAGCCGGTGTGTCAGTCACCGACCGTGGCTTCATCAATGTCGACATCCAGATGCGCACCAACGTGCCGCACATCTTTGCCATCGGCGACATCGTGGGCCAGCCCATGCTGGCGCACAAGGCCGTGCACGAGGCACACGTGGCGGCCGAGGTGATTGCCGGCGAACTGCTGGGCGACAAGGCACTGGCCAGCAGCGCGTTCAACGCCCGCGTCATCCCGAGCGTGGCCTACACCGACCCCGAAGTGGCTTGGGTCGGCCTGACCGAAGAGCAGGCCAAGGCGCAGGGCGTCAAGGTCAAGAAGGGCCTGTTTCCCTGGTCGGCCTCCGGCCGTGCCATCGCGAACGGCCGTGACGAAGGCTTCACCAAGCTGTTGTTTGATGAAGAGACGCACCGTATCGTCGGCGGCGGCATCGTCGGCACGCATGCGGGCGACATGATCGGTGAGATCGCGCTGGCCATCGAGATGGGCGCCGATGCGGTGGACATCGGCAAGACCATCCACCCGCACCCCACGCTGGGCGAAAGCATTGGCATGGCGGCGGAGGTGGCGCACGGCAGTTGTACGGACGTACCGCCGGCGCGCAAGTAAGCACACGGCGGAAAAAAGCCCGGGCCTGTAGAGGCCCGGGCTTTTTTTCTTGTGGGCGATCAATGCACCTGCCGTGTCGTTGTTGAGCTGCTGAGTTGCATTTCCACGCAAAGTCAGCAAAAACTGAAATTTTGCTGGTCTGTGGGAGCGCAGTTCGTTTGGTTATTCGCCTTTTTGCTGTTTACACCCGTAAAGGGCCGGCACTGTTACACAGTTTTTGACCTACGTCAGGCTGAAAAACAGTCATTTTCAGACGCATTTCCTTACAATCAGTTGCATTAAAAGGCGGGAGGGACCACAAGAACAAACACCCTCTGAAAGCTACGCGGTGATCGCGGGAGGAGGGGAGGATGGTGGTGCAGAAGTGTGCTGCGGGCCGCAGGCTGCCGCAGTGCGGATACTGGTTGCCTGGATTGGGGCGGGTGCTCGTCTGGTTCGCCGGGGCGACCGTTGCCATGGCGACATGGGCGCAGTCCACGGCGCCGGCCAGTACCGACCCAGCCCGTTTGCGCGAGCGCTTCGACGTTCCCGTCTCGCCACCCAAGGAAGCCCAGCTGCCTGAACTCAAGGGGGCGGCGCAGGGCGAGATTCCAGACGCCGTCAAGGCCATCCGCGTCACCTTGCGTGACATCCAGATCGAAGGTGCCACCGTCTTCACACCGGCACAACTGCGGGCCCAGACCGACGGCTACCTGAACCGAGAGATCTCTGGCGCCGACATCTTCGGTCTGGCCCAGGCACTTACCGCCTACTACCGCAACGCGGGTTACTTCCTCTCCCTGGTCATCGTGCCGCCGCAGACGCTGAACGACGGTCGGCTGACGCTGCGGGTGATTGAGGGCTATGTGCATGAGGTGTTCATCGACGGCGATGAGCGCGTGCGCAAGGAACTGGCGGCCATCGGTGAGGAAATCAAGTCCATTCGGCCCCTGCGTGCCGAGGTGCTGGAACGTTACCTGCTGATCGCCAACGAGTTCCCGGGCACACAGTTGCGCAGCGTGCTCACGCCCTCCGAGGTGCCCGGCGCGGCCGATCTGACGCTGATTGCCAAGATCAAGAATGTCGAGGGTTTTGCCTCGGTCGACAACTACGGCACCCGCTACATCGGGCCCAACCAGGCCATGGTGGGCCTGTCGGTCAACCAGCTGCTGGGCGTGAACGACCAGTGGCGTTACATCGGTGTCGGCACCGGCGACACCGAGATGGCCTACCACCAGCTGGCCTATAGCCAGACGTTGAACCACGAGGGGCTGAAGGTCGGCGTCAGCGTGTCCCAGGCGTTGACCCAGCCGGGCGACACCCTGAAGGCCAACGACATCCGCGGGCGTTCGGAAGCGGTGTCCTTCTCGCTCGGCTACCCGCTGCTGCGCACGCGCAACCACAGCCTGCTGACCCGTCTGGTTTATGACGTGACCGACATCGACGGTAGCAGCGCCGGCACGCGCACCACCGAAGACCGCATCCGCGCCCTGCGCGCCGGTGTGAGCTGGCAGCTGCTGGACCGCTGGGACGGCCAGAACACGCTGGAATTCGATGTCAGCCAGGGCGTGGGCGGCACCACGCGGGGCGATCCCTTGAAAAGCCGTTCCGGCGCGGACGGCATGTTTGGCAAGGTGACCTTCGACTACACGCGGGTGCAGCCCCTGAGCAGCCGCTGGGCCTTGACCATGGGCGTGATGGGGCAGTGGACCGGCGACACGCCTTTGCTGTCCTCTGAGCAGATGGCGCTGGGCGGACGCAAGATCGGCAAGGCCTACGAATCGGCTGAGTTGGTGGGCGACCGCGGGCTGGCGCTGCGTGTGGAGCCGCGCTACCAGGCGGCATCCGGCCTGTCGTGGCTGCCGGCCTATCAGTTGTTGGGTTTCTATGAAATCGGTGAAGTGACCCAGGTGGTGGTGCAGTCGGCCGGCACGCCGGCGACGCAGAGCCTGGCGTCGGCTGGCCTGGGGGCGCGCCTATTCCTGGCTGGCAATCTGACGGCGCAGGTGGAGGCGGCCTGGCCTCTGACCAAGCCCTTGGCCAGCAGCTCGCCGGACAGTGGCAAGACCATGCGTCTGCTGGCATCGCTGATGGTGCGTTTCTAGAAAGTCAGGGAGGGAAAGCAAGATGGCACATCGACAACGCGGCTTCTCGACACAAAAGCACCCGCGCCGCCGGGCGGACCGGCGGCGTCACGCCGAACGGCTGGCATTGAAGACGCTGCCACTGGCGGTGGCGCTGTGTTTCAGCGCACCGCTTTGGGCAGACACCATCAACCCCGGCACCGTGGCCGGCCTGCCCACGCGCGGTACGGTCGCCTCCGGCACAGTGAGTTCGGCGCTGACCAGCAGCCAGCTGACTGTGACGCAGACCACGCAGCGCGCGGTGATCGACTGGCAGTCGTTCAACATCGACGCCGGCAAGACGGTGCAGTTCATCCAGCCCAACGCCAGTGCCGCAGTGCTCAACCGAGTCGCAGCCAGTGCCAACATGTCGGAGATATACGGCACCATGACGGCCAACGGCACGGTGCTGCTGATGAACCCCAACGGGGTGTACTTCCATCAGGGCGCCAACGTCAACGTGGGCTCGCTCATCGTGACCACGGGCACGGTAAATGAGGCAGCTTTTTGGAACGGAGGCCAGAACCCGGCGGGCACGTCGTTTGGTATCACGGATGTCACCTCCGCTGCCTGTAAAACCCCCAGCGCCTGCATTACCAACGAAGGCAGCATCTCGGCAGCCAGCAACGGCCTGGTGGCGCTGGTGGCGCCCTCCGTGGTCAACAAGGGCGCGATCATCGCCACCGGTGGCCGCATTGCGCTGTCCGGTGCTGACCGCGCCACGGTGTCGCTCAATGGCGGGCTGTTCGAGTTTGCAGTGCCCAGCGGAGCGCAAGGCACCAATGCCACGATCAACAATCTGGCCGGGGCGCGTCTTGAAGGCGCGCGCATCCTGCTGAGCACGGGGGACGCGGCCAATCTGGTGTCGGGTGTCATCAACCTGGAAGGCGTGCAGCAGGCCAGCAGCGCTATCGTGGTCGACGGCAATACCGTTGTGTTGAAGTCGGATCTGGACGCCGGTGCTTCGGGGACGATCTCGGGCAGTTCCAACACCATCCAGGTACACGACACGGCCTCGATCCAGGACGCGGTGAGCATCGCCAAGACCGGCACGGCCGGTGCGGGCGCGACGGTGGAGCTGCAGGCGGGGACCTTCAATCAGCAGGTTGACTTGACCAAAGACAACATGACCCTGCGAGGCGTGCAAAGTGTCGACGACGAGCAGCTCGCCAAGATCGTCGTGCCCAACAGTGCAACGACGGGCATCAAGGTGATGGCCAACAATGTCACCGTGCAAGGACTGGAAATCGAAGGCCCGCTGACTGCTGCCTACTCCTCACTGTCAACCGCACAGTGGAATGCGACACCCAATAGTCTGGGCATCTTTGTCAACCAGAACGTCACCGGTTTCAACATTACCGACAACAAGATCCACGACGTTCGCACCGGCATTCGGGTCTTTGGTACGGGTAACGTCGGATCGATTTCCAACAACGAGTTCGACAACACCAAGGGCGGCATCCTGTTTCAGTACACCAATGGAACCGGTGTGACGATGTCCGGCAACCGGGAGGGCAGCGTCGGCAACGAATGGGGGATTGGTCTCAACATCAATTCTGCGAACCCCAACGCAGGGGATGCGCCGGCTGAGTGGCAGACATCGCTGCTGGCGCTGGCCAATTCAAACAACCAGATGGCGGTCGAAGACCGCAAGTACGCCACTTCGAACCGCACGCGCGTGATCGTGGATGACGACAGTACGGTCACGGCTACCGATGACTTCAACCTGGGGAATGGTCTGGGCAATGCCCGGCAGCCGCTCAGAACCATCGAGTCCGGCATCAACGCCGTGGTGAAAGGCGGAACGGTGCTGGTCCGGGAGGGCGTCTACACCCTGACTTCGACGCTCAACGTCAACAAGAGCGTCACGCTGGATGGCGCAGGGCAGTCCCAGACCATCATTGACGGGCGCAGCATCGCCGGCAACTACGGCTTGCACGTGACCGCCGATAACGTGACGCTCAGCGATTTCACGCTTTATGGGCCTTCCAACGACGTCGGAACTGCCTACGGCATCAAGGTGTCGCCCGGCGGTTCGGCTGACGCTCGGCTGCGTAACTTCACCATCCGCAGTGTGACGAGCCGCGGCGCTGGCCGCGCCGAGCTGGATCTCAACGGCGTCGATGGCGCCTTGATCGACAACGTGACGCTGAACGGCGCCCCGGTCGGCAACGACATTGGGGAAACCAAGGGTGCAGGCTTGCAGTTGACCGACAGCGCCAACATCACGGTACGCAACACGACCACCCGCAACAACAACTGGGGCGGCTTGGCGATCTACCAGGCCAACCGCAGCTACAACCAGCGGGTTAACAACATCAGCGTCGAGGCCAACAACAGCTTCAACGAAGCCAACCCGGTCTACATGCAGGACGAGTCGACCCTGCACGACTTCGGCAGCCTGAGCATTGCGGGCTTCGACTATGCGGTGCGCAACGCAGCCAGTGCGTCCAGCAGCCAGTACACGTGGCTGCAGCGCACCAAACAAAACGCCTTTGACTTCGCGGTCAACGTGCCGACGGCCAGTTCCAGCTACATCCAGGGGTGGAGCGGCGCGGCGGCGACACAAACCTTTGAAGTTGGCGTCGGCAACCTGTCGGGCGGCGGCAGCCAGGCCATGTCCATCGGGACAGCGGTCAACCAGGCGACGAGCGGGGCCAACATCAATGTGGCTGCCGGCACGTACGCTGAGGGCGTGAACATCAACAAGGCGCTGACTGTGACGGGCGCTGGTGCCGGCCAGTCCATCATCGATCCGGTCAGCGGCGATGCGGTGGCCGTGAGCGGCGCCATTGGTGCCAATGCGACGGTGCTGATCGACGGCTTTACCTTCAGGGATGCGGGCAGTGCTGGTGTAAGTGTTGCCGGAGATACGACGCTGGGGCAACTGACCGTTCGCAGCAGCGAGTTTCTCAACAACGGCAAGTTCGGTTTCTTTGTCAACGGCTCTTCGACGGCAGGTGTTCCAGGCTTGGCCAATGTCTCGATACTGAACAGCTCCTTCATTGGCAACGGCGCCTCGTCTGCCACGGCAACTTCGCTGGGGCAGGGCGGCATCAACCTGAACTACTACAACGGCAACCTGACCTTGCGCGGCGTGACCGTCACCGGTGATGGCGAGCACATGGGCCTGCAAATGCGCGGGTACCACAACGCAGCGACCAATGCCGTTTATGACGCGGGCACGGTGGTGTTTGACGACGTTACCTTCAATGGCAGCTATCTGCGTCCCAGCGGCAGCGCAGGCACCTGGAACCCTGGAGGACCGGGCTATGCCATCCACCTGCTGGAGTACGGTTCGGTGGCCAACGTCTCGTTCAACAACGTGCGGATCGAGCCGACCGTTGGCCACGGCATGTTCCTGGAAGGGCTGAGTTCTACGCTCAACATCGGCAACACGACCTTCAGCGCCCCGGACCGCACGGTCATCGGTACGGGGACCAATCCCACCTACTCGATGAACATTGTTTCGGGCGCCAACAGCCAGAACAACGTCAAGACCAATATCGACGCCACGCATGCCGTCTTCACGGACGCTTCGAACGGATTCGACATCGAGGATCGCGTGGCTCACGCACTGGACGTTGCCGGTCTCGGTCTGGCGACATGGACCGCTGGGAATGTCTACGTGACGCAAACCAGCGGAAGCATTCAGCGAGGCGTGGACGCCGCGGCCAATGGCCACACCGTCAACGTCGGTGCCGGCAGCTTCAGCGAACAGTTGAGCCTGAACAAGGCCAACCAGACCCTCAAGGGGGCGGATGGTGCCAAGATGGTGCTGTCAGATCTGAGCGAGGTGAATGCCATCACGATCACCGCCAACAACGTCACGGTGGAGGGTATGGAGATCGCCGGGCCGATCAACGCCCCTTACTACGACTATTACGCCACCAGCAAGCCCAATGTCAGTCGCGGCATTGTGGTGAGAAGTGGCGCGGCCGGGTTCACGCTTCGCAACAACAACATCCACGATGTCCGTACCGGCATCCTGATCGATGGCCGCAACGGCACCGGCAATACGGTTTCCGGCAACCGGATCGAGAACACCAAGAGCGGTATTTCGGTGCAGTACACGGATGCGTCTGGCGTCACGATTGCCAACAATCGAGAGGGAGCGGTCGGCAACGAATGGGGCCTGAACCTCCACCTCAATGGCCATTTGAATAATCTCGGCAACGTCGTCAGTAATTCCGATCCAATTGCCACCGCGCCGACTTTGGAATGGCAGCAGAGCCTGCTGTCCCTCAGTAAGAACAACAATGGCTGGACAGTGCAGGACCAAGGCTATCTTTCGCAGAATCGCACGTACGTGACGGTGGCCAAGACGCCTGCGGGGACGAACAACCAGGGCAGCGTGCTGACCCCGATCAACACCGTCCAGGGTGGCGTGAACGCGGTGGTGCAGGGCGGCCAGGTCGAAGTCAAGTTCGACACCTACGCCGAATCGGTGACGGTGGACCGCCTGATGAACCTGAACTTCAACGACGTGACGCTGCGCAGTCTGCTGTTCAGCTCGGGCTCGGCCGGCTCTGGCATCGGCGGCAAGGTCACGGCCACTGGTGCCGATGGCCTGGTGGCCGATGGCGGCCTCAAGCTGTTGGCCGACACCACGCTGGCCACCGAGGGCCGCAAGATCGAGTTGCGCGGCGCGCTGCAGAACAGCGGCAGCACCGCCTACAACCTGACGCTGGCCACCAACGCCGGCAACGGCAACAACCGCGGCGACGTGACGCTGCACAGCGGCGGTGCCGACGGCAATTCACTTGGGCACCTGAGCGTTACGGCCAAAAACTTCGCGCTGGATAACACCCTCTGGGTGCGAGGCTACACGGTGGCTGCTACCGGCGATGCGGCATTGAGCAACAACACGCTCCGGGCCACGGCGGCCGGCGTGACCAGTTCGCTGGCGGCGGGCGGCAACGTGACCGGCTCCACTACCAGCGCCGGGTCCGTGGTGCTTGCCGGCGGTGGCGTGGTGTCGGCCAATGTCACGGCAGCGGCTGCTGCGACGTTGACCGGGCGTGAAGTCCGCGGCAGCGTGAGCGCCGCCACACTGACCGCACGCGCTGACACTGCGATGAACCTGGCGCTCGACGTCACCAGCGCCAACCTGACAGCCGGCACCCGGGCCGACCTGAGTGGCCGGGCCGGCAGCGCGACGGTGGAGGCCAAGCAAAGCTATTTCAGCGGCAACTTCCCCTCGGTCGATACCAAGGGCACGGGCACGACCTTCATCAACGGCGTGCCGCAACGCGACGAGGCCGCAGTGCCGGCATCGGTGGTGATCGTCCGGCCGCCGGTGATCGTGCTGCCGCCGCCACCCCCGCCGCCGCCGCCGGCCCCGCCGGCACCGGTGGTGCCGCCTGTCAGCGTCGTCCCGCAGTCGCAGCCGGCTCCTGCGGCAGGCGCGCCTGCGGCACCGGCACCCAGCTCTGCGGGTGCGCCGGGCGCTGCCGGCGGCGGCACGCAACCGGCCGCGGCAGGTGGCAGCGGCGGCTCCGGCAACTCCGGCAGTACGGGAGGTGGCGCATCGTCCTCGGGCGGCAACGGGTCGACCGCGTCCGGTAGTGGCTCAGGTGAGGCCGGTGGCAGCTCGTCGGGCTCCGGTGCCGGTTCAGGGTCTGGCTCGTCCTCCTCCAGCGGCGGCAATGGCTCTGGTTCAGGCGGCGCGAGCGGCGGAGGTTCTGGTGGTCGTTCCGGTGGCGCCGCCGTGACAGCAGGCGGGGCACCGCGGCCGGTGACCGTGACCCGCAACGCGCCGGGCAAGGCCGCGGGCGAGTCGCTGGACCGCGGGCAGGGCGTTGAGGTGGATCTTTCGCCCGGTCGTTCCTGACCGCGTGGCCCTGCCGCGGTGGTTAGCGTGGCAGGGTGCCTGCCTGACCAGCGCGTGAGCCTGAGGTTTGGAGGTGAAATTGGCCTTCAGCCCTTCAGGGGAAAGCGTGGGCAGCTATGAAAAAGTGAGCAAATCAGCAGGCGACTGAAGGCAGTGCGTCTGACGGAGCGTCAGGCCAGCGCGCTCGACCGGTCACCTCTCAGGGGCGGGCTGTCGCGTCGCCAGCCAGACCGGAGAACTGCTCAGGCTGAAGGGCAGCGGTCTGGTCCACGCGGCGCGCGCCGTCGAAGCGACGGCTCCAGTAGGCCACGCGCATGTCTTCCACCCGCACCTCGGCACCTGGCTTGGGGGAGTGGATGAACTTGTGGTCGCCAACGTAGATACCCACGTGGCTGAAGGTGCGGCGCATGGTGTTGAAGAACACCAGGTCGCCCGGTTGCAGTTCGGAGCGGTCGATCTTTTGCGTGGCGGCGGCCTGTTGTTCGGCGCGGCGCGGCAGCAGCAGGCCCAAGGTCTGTTCGTAGACGGCGCGTACAAAGCCGCTGCAGTCGAAGCCGGATTCGTAGGTGTTGCCGCCGCGGCGGTAGGGCACGCCCAAGGCGCCCATGGCAGCGACCACCAGTTCCGAGGCCTTGTGGCCCACGTTCTGGCCGGCTTGGCTGATCTTGCCGAGCAGGCCTTTTTCCGCCAGCAGGCGCTCCATGTCATCACCCGCGCTCGCCGGTTCGGCGTGCACGCTGGCGGCGAGCAGAAGGGCGGCGAGGAGGACAGGCAGTCGCATGGCGGGTAGCATAGTGGCTGGACAAGCGGGCTGTCAAGTTAAAGTTTTTTCCTTGAAGCCGTGCCAAGCCATTGATTCATATTGAAATAAGAGGAGCTTCACCATGTTCAAGGCACTGTTGCTGGACAATGCCAATGGTTTTTCTGCTGCGGTGCAGCAGGTCGATGAAGCCCGCCTGCCGGCCGGTGACGTCACGGTGGCGGTGCAGTACTCCACGCTCAACTTCAAGGACGGCCTGGCCATCTGCAACAAGGGGCCGGTGGTGCGCAGCTGGCCCGTGGTGGCCGGCATCGACGGCGCCGGCACGGTGCTGGAGTCCAGCCACCCGGGCTGGAGGGCGGGCGATGCCTTTGTCCACAACGGCTGGGGCGTGGGTGAGACGCATTGGGGCTGCCTGGCCGAGAAGGCGCGCCTGAAGGGCGACTGGCTGGTCAAGCTGCCGGCCGCTTTCACGCCGCGCCAGGCCATGGGTATCGGCACCGCGGGCTACACCGCCATGCTGTGCGTGCTGGCGCTGGAGGACCACGGCATCCAGCCCGGCGCGGGCGAGGTGCTGGTGACGGGGGCCACCGGCGGCGTGGGCAGCGTGGCCGTTGCCCTGCTGGGCAAGCTGGGCTACCAGGTGGTGGCTGCCACCGGCAAGGCCAGCGAGGTGGACTACCTGAAGGCGCTGGGCGCCAGCAGCGTCATCGACCGTGCCGACCTGGCCAATCCGGGCAAGCCGCTGCAGAAGGAGCGTTGGGCTGCGGTGGTGGACGCCGTGGGCTCGCACACCCTGGTCAACGCGCTGGCGCAGACGCGCTACGGTGGTGTGGTGGCGGCCTGCGGCCTGGCTCAGGGCATGGACCTGCCGGGCACGGTGGCACCGTTCATCCTGCGTGGTGTCACTTTGGCCGGGGTGGACTCGGTGATGGCGCCGTTACCGAAGCGTCAGCGCGCCTGGGACCGGCTGGCGCGGGACCTCGATCCGGCGCTGCTGGAGCGCATGATCGAAGAGGTGCCGCTGGAAGGCGCCATTGCCAAGGCGCAGCAGCTGATGGCGGGGCAGGTACGCGGCCGGGTGGTGGTGCGTGTCGGTCGCTGAGCCGGCCCGCAGGTGCCCGACCACGTTTGAACAACACTTTGAATGAATTGAGAACCGACATGCTGCTCGACCTTGACGACTCCCAACTGGTGCTGGTGGACTACCAAACCCGCCTGATGCCGGCCATCCACGAGGGCGCGGCCGCCTTGGCCAACGCCGTCCGGCTGGCGAAGATGGCCAGGCTGCTGCGCCTGCCGCTGTTTGTCACCGAGGAAAACCCGGCCGGGCTCGGCAGCACGGTACCCGAGCTGCAGGCCGCCATTGCCCAAGCGGGCGGCAAGACCGTGCCCAAGATGGCCTTCAGTGCCGTGGCCGACGGGCTGGGCGAGTTGCTGCGCCCGCCGGCGCGTGCGCCGCAGGGCAATGCCCGCAGCCTGCCCAAGCACCTGCAAAAGCCCGCGCCGGCGGCGCCTGCGCGCAACAGCGTGGTGATTGCCGGCTGTGAAACCCATGTCTGCCTGCTGCAGACGGCGCTGGAGTTGCTGGAAGAGGAGTTCGACGTCTGGGTGGTGACCGACGCCTGCGCCTCGCGCAGCGAGCGCAACCGTGATGCCGCCTTCGATCGTCTGGCCGGTGCCGGAGCCGAACTGGTGACCACCGAGATGGTGGCCTTCGAGTGGCTGCGCTCGGCCGAGCACCCGGCATTCAAGGACGTACTGGCGCTGGTGAAGTAACCACGCGCAGCGCCTTCGTTGGGATATGAATGAAAAAGGCACTTTGTCCTTGTTGGACAAGCGCCGACAGCTATCAAAAACATAGCATTCAACGGATCTGCGGTTTGTCTTTGGAGACCTGACCATGCCCATACCCTGGCTGACCGTGCTGCAAAGCGTGCCCTGGTCGGACGTCATCAGCAACGCCCCCAAGGTGGCCGGAGGCGCCAAGAAACTATGGGACTCGGTGGCCCGCAAGCCGGCCACCGCGGCTGGCGACTCGACGCAGGCCAGCCCGGAGCCTGCTGTGCTGACCGATCGGGTGGCGGCACTGGAGGCCCAGGTGGCCGAGTTGCACCGGCAGATGCTGGCTTCGTCGGAAGTTATCCAAGCCCTGGCCGAGCAGAACACCCAGCTGATCCAGCGCGTCGACCTGCATCGTCGTTCGGTGCGGCGGCTGGCCCTTGCGCTGGGTGGCGTCGCCCTGCTTGCCATGGCGCTGGGCGTGGGCGTTTTGTGGCCTGCGCGCTGACGCGTCAACAGTCACGGGGCGCAGAGGCGTCGGGGAATTGAGCGGGTTGCGCGGACTAGCTCTGTGGCACGGTTCAACGTACAGTAGCGCAGGGTAGTAACTGACGTCGGTATGGGATGGCTGCTGCAACGATTTCTCGGGGCTGGGTGTCTATGAGACTGTTCTTGTGCACTTTTTCTCTCTCCGTATCTGTTTTTCGCTTCGCCCTGATGCTGTTGATCACGGGTATGACGGTTCCCGCGGCCGCGATGAGGATCGAAAGTGACAATCTGGTGATCCGCAGCGTGGGCGAGGGCATGTCTCCTGCCGATTTTGAGGCGCTGGCCCGCCAGGTCGAGGCAACTCTGGAGCAGGTAAGGAGTTTCTGGTCTGCCGATCCAATGATCCGGACCAGCGGAAAGATACTGGTGGAGCTGGATGCCTCGGACGTCAAGGCGGACTACTCATTCTTCTTTTTCCGGCCCGAGCAGGGGCGCCGCATCCGGGTGGTACGGGTCGCCGTCGGTGCGAGCGGGAAACCGCATCAGCTTGCCCATAAGCTGACCAGTGCGCTCTTTCCAAACTCGGACAAACTCATCCGTAACATGATGGGGGAGGCAAGCGAACTGCGTTTCGGCAACATCGAGTCCTTTCCAATGTGCGGGCACAGCACCGACTACTGGGTTTCCGCACTCGTTCAGACTGGCGCCTACACGCCTTTGGACAGGTTGGGCTCGGACCACGGCGACTGGGGCATGTTCATCGTGAACAATGTCCCGCGAGTTCAAGACCGGGCCAAGCAGCATGCCTCGTACATCGAAGCAGGATCTTTTGGCGATTTTCTGGTTCGCAAGTACGGCGCCGAACGTCTGAAGCGTTTTCATCAAACGTCGCTTGCCTCGCCGCGTCCCTGGCAGGCTGTCTACGGCATTTCTCTTGAGCAGTTGGAGGCAGAGTGGCTCGCTGACTTGAATGACAAGGCAGAAAAGGGCAAGGGTGTTGTCGCCACCATGGCGAAATGGCTGACGACTGACCCGGCGGCCGCCTGCTTTGAGGCGAGGCGGTATCAATTTGCTAAATGAGTCCCGTCTTTGTGCCCGGGCTGCGCACAAGGCTTGGCATCATCGGGCGCTGCTCGAGGTGGAATGTCAGCTTTCTGCAAGCCCGTTATCCATAATTATGAATTCAGATTGAGACCCGAGAACCCGAAGGAGACCCAGGATGAGCCGCTACGCCGAGTTCCACCGCCGTTCCATTGAGCAACGTGACGCCTTCTGGGCCGAGCAGGCGCAACTGATCGAGTGGCAGACCCAGCCGCAGCAGATCTGCGACTACAGCATCCCACCGTTTGCGCGCTGGTATGCGGGCGGCACCACCAACCTGTGCCACAACGCGGTGGACCGCCATCTCAAGGACCGGGCCGACCAGGCGGCGCTGATCTTCTTCAGTACCGAAACCGAGCAGGAGAAGGTCTACAGCTTCCGCGAGTTGCATGCCGAGGTGCAGCGCATGGCGGCGGTGCTCAAGAGCCTGGGCGTGCAGAAGGGCGACCGCGTGCTGATCTATATGCCCATGATCGCCGAGGCGGCGTTTGCCATGCTGGCCTGCGCGCGCATCGGTGCCATCCACTCGGTGGTGTTCGGCGGCTTCGCTTCCGGTTCGCTGGCTTCGCGCATCGAGGATGCCGAGCCCAAGGTGGTGGTGAGCGCCGACGCCGGCTCGCGCGGCGGCAAGGTGGTGGCCTACAAGCCACTGCTGGATGAGGCGATTCACCTGTCCCAGCACAAGCCGCAATCGGTGCTGCTGGTTGATCGCCAGCTGTCTGCCATGGAGCTGGTGGCGGGGCGCGACCAGCTATGGGCGGACCTGCGCGCAAAGCACCTGAATACCCCCGCGCAGTGCGAATGGGTGGACGCCACCCATCCGAGCTACACGCTCTACACCTCTGGCACCACCGGCAAACCCAAGGGCGTGCAGCGCGACACCGGCGGCTACGCCGTGGCGCTGGCCGCCAGCATGAAGTACATCTACGAGGGCAAGCCGGGTGAGACCTATTTTTCCACCAGCGACATCGGCTGGGTGGTGGGCCACAGCTACATCATCTACGGCCCGCTGATCGCCGGCATGGCCACCATCATGTACGAGGGCCTGCCGATCCGCCCGGATGCCGGCATCTGGTGGCAACTGGTGGAGAAGTACAAGGTGACGCGCATGTTCTCGGCGCCGACCGCGGTGCGCGTGCTCAAGAAGCAGGACCCGGCCTACCTGAAGAAGTACGACCTCTCCAGCCTGAAGGCCCTGTACTTGGCGGGCGAGCCGCTGGATGAGCCGACCGCGCAGTGGATCAGCCAGGGTTTGGGGGTACCCATCATCGACAACTACTGGCAGACCGAGACCGGTTGGCCGATCCTGACCATTGCCAATGGCGTGGAGAAGGCGCCCAGCAAGTTCGGCAGCCCGGGCGTGCCCATGTATGGCTATGACGTCAAGCTGATCGACGAGAACACCGGCGAAGAACTCACCGGCGCCAACCAGAAGGGCGTGGTGGCCATCGAAGGCCCGTTGCCGCCGGGGTGCATGCAGACCGTGTGGCGTGATGACGCGCGCTTCGTCAACACCTACTGGAAGAGCATCCCCGGCAAGCTGGTCTACAGCACCTTCGACTGGGGTATCCGCGACGCCGACGGCTATTTCTTCATCCTGGGCCGCACCGACGACGTGATCAACGTCGCCGGCCACCGCCTCGGCACACGTGAGATCGAGGAGTGCATTGCCAGCCACCCGAACGTGGCCGAGGTGGCCGTGGTGGGCGTGGCCGACCAGCTCAAGGGCCAGGTGGCCATGGCCTTTGCCGTGGCCAAGGACGCCAGCGGCCTGACGGACGCCAACGCGCGCCTCAAGCTTGAAGGCGAGGTGATGAAGGTGGTCGACAGTCAGTTGGGCGCCGTAGCGCGGCCCTCGCGCGTGTTCTTCGTCAACCTGCTGCCCAAGACGCGTAGCGGCAAGCTGCTGCGCCGGGCCCTGCAGGCGGTGGCTGAGGGACGCGACCCGGGCGACCTGACCACACTGGACGACCCGACGGCCCTGCAGCAGGTGCGGGACCTGGTAGCCGGCAAAGCATAAGGTTTGGGCTAAAAACCCATAAGTTTCTGGCGCGGGTGCCGATTCAATGGCACAATCGAACCCGTACTAGGCCCCTTCCAGCCACAGTCGCATCCGCCAACCGGTTCAGCCGTGTCGCGGAAGGTTTTCTCAACCAGCTAAAAGTTTCCTTCAGGGAAACGGAGGTCAGCGAAACATGAGTGAATCCAATTCCCAGGGTTCCAGCCAAGCGTCGGTCTACCAGACCTATCGCGACAACACCTACCTGTTCGGTGGCAACGCCCCGTACGTCGAAGAGATGTACGAGAACTACCTCGCCAACCCCGGTAGCGTGCCTGATAACTGGCGTGACTATTTCGACGCGCTGCAGCACGTGCCGGCCGTCGATGGCAGCAACGCCAAGGACATCCCCCACCTGCCGGTGATCAACGCGTTTGCCGAACGCGCCAAGCAAGGCGGCACCAAAGTCGTGGTGGCCAGCGCGGACGCCGAAATGGGCCGCAAGCGCACTGCGGTGCAGCAGCTGATTGCCGCCTACCGTAACGTGGGCCAACGTTGGGCTGACCTCGATCCCCTCAAGCGCACCGAGCGCCCCAACATTCCTGAGTTGGAGCCGTCCTTCTACGGCTTCTCCGACGCGGACCAGGAAACCGTCTTCAACACGAGCAACACCTTCTTCGGCAAGGAGACCATGTCCCTGCGCGAGTTGCTCAACGCTCTGCGCGAGACCTACTGCGGCACCATCGGTGCCGAGTACATGTACATCACCGACCAGGCGCAAAAGCGCTGGTGGCAGCAGAAGCTGGAAAGCATTCGCAGCAAGCCCAATTTCGGTGCCGAGCGCAAGAAGCAGATCCTCGATCGCCTGACAGCCGCGGAAGGCCTGGAACGTTATCTGCATACCAAGTATGTTGGTCAGAAGCGCTTCTCGCTCGAAGGTGGCGAGAGCTTTATCGCCGCCATGGACGAGCTGATCCAGCAGGCCGGCGCCAAGGGCGTGCAGGAAATCGTGATTGGCATGGCCCACCGCGGCCGCCTGAACGTGCTGGTCAACACCCTGGGCAAGATGCCCAAGGACCTGTTCGCCGAGTTCGACCACACCGCGCCGGAAGATCTGCCGGCCGGTGACGTGAAGTACCACCAGGGCTTCAGTTCCGATGTCACGACCGTCGGTGGCCCGGTGCACCTGAGCCTGGCTTTCAACCCCTCGCACCTGGAGATCGTGAATCCGGTGGTCGAGGGCTCGGTGCGCGCCCGCATGGACCGCCGCGGCGACCCGCACGGCAAGCAGGTGCTGCCGGTGCTGGTGCACGGCGACGCGGCCTTTGCCGGCCAGGGCGTGAACCAGGAAACCCTGGCCCTGTCCGAGACCCGCGGCTACAGCACGGGTGGCACGGTGCACATCATCATCAACAACCAGATCGGTTTCACCACCTCCGACCCGCGCGATCTGCGTTCCACCCTGTACTGCACCGACATCGTCAAGATGATCGAGTCGCCGGTGCTGCACGTCAACGGCGACGATCCGGAAGCCGTGGTGCTTGCCACCCAGTTAGCGCTGGAATTCCGCATGGAGTTCAAGAAGGACGTGGTGGTCGACATCATCTGCTTCCGCAAGCTGGGCCACAACGAGCAGGACACCCCAGCGCTGACCCAGCCGCTGATGTACAAGAAGATTGGTGCTCATCCCGGCACCCGCAAGCTCTACGCCGACAAGCTGGCCGCCCAGGGCCTGGGGGCCACGCTGGGCGACGACATGGTCAAGGCCTACCGCGCCGCCATGGACGCCGGCAAGCACACGGTGGACCCGGTGCTGACCAACTTCAAGAGCAAGTTTGCGGTGGACTGGTCGCCGTTCCTGAACAAGAAGTGGACCGATGCCGCCGAGACCGCCATTCCGCTGGCTGAGTGGAAGCGTCTGGCCGAGAAGATCACGACCATTCCTGCTTCGATCACGCCGCACCAGCTGGTGAAGAAGGTCTATGACGACCGCGCTGCCATGGGCCGCGGCGAGATTCCGGTGGACTGGGGTATGGGCGAGCACATGGCCTTCGCCTCGCTGGTGGCCAGCGGCTACCCGGTGCGCCTGTCGGGCGAGGACTGCGGCCGGGGCACCTTCACGCACCGCCACGCCGTCATCCACGACCAGAACCGCGAGAAGTGGGACGTGGGCACCTATGTGCCGCTGCAGAACGTGGCCGAGAACCAGGCGCCGTTCACCGTCATCGACTCCATCCTGTCCGAGGAGGCAGTGCTGGCGTTCGAATACGGTTACGCGTCCAACGACCCCAACACGCTGGTGATCTGGGAAGCCCAGTTCGGCGACTTCGCCAACGGCGCCCAGGTGGTGATCGACCAGTTCATCGCCTCCGGCGAGGTGAAGTGGGGCCGCGTCAACGGTGTCACGCTCATGCTGCCGCACGGCTACGAGGGCCAGGGCCCCGAGCACAGCTCGGCGCGTCTGGAGCGCTTCATGCAGCTGGCGGCCGACACCAACATGCAGATCGTGCAGCCGACCACGGCCAGCCAGATCTTCCACGTGCTGCGTCGCCAGCAGGTGCGTGATCTGCGCAAGCCGCTGATCATCTTCACGCCCAAGTCCCTGCTGCGCAACAAGGACGCCACCTCGCCGCTGTCCGAGTTCACCAAGGGAGGTTTCCAGACCGTGCTGGGCGAGCAGAAGGACATCAAGGCCGACAAGGTCAAGCGCGTGATCGCCTGCTCGGGCAAGGTCTACTACGACCTGGTCAAGAAGCGCGAGGAGAAGGGCGCCGACGACGTGGCCATCGTCCGCGTCGAGCAGCTCTATCCTTTCCCGCACAAGGCCTTCGCTGCCGAACTCAAGAAGTACCCGAACGCAACCGAGCTGGTGTGGTGTCAGGACGAGCCGCAGAACCAGGGCGCCTGGTTCTTCGTGCAGCACTACATCCACGAGAACATGGTCGAGGGCCAGAAGCTGGGTTATGCCGGCCGTGCTGCCTCGGCCTCGCCGGCGGTGGGTTACGCCCACCTGCACCAGGACCAGCAAAAGGCCCTGGTGGAAGCGGCATTCGCCAAGCTCAAGGGTTTCGTGCTGAACAAGTAAGGCGCGACCGTTTTTCTGAATCAGTTGAGGACAGAGCTGAAGGTCTGTCCCGCAATGAAATAAAGAGAGAATTCTTATGGCTATCGTAGAAGTCAAAGTTCCGCAGTTGTCCGAATCCGTGGCGGAAGCCACCATGCTGCAGTGGAAGAAGAAGCCCGGTGAAGCCGTGGCTGCCGACGAGATCCTGATCGAGATCGAAACCGACAAGGTGGTGCTCGAAGTGCCGGCTCCGGCTGCCGGCGTGCTGGCCGAGGTGCTGGTGGGTGACGGTGGTACCGTCGTGGCCGAGCAGCTGATTGCCCGCATCGACACCGAAGGCAAGGCCGGCGCTGCGGCCCCGGCTGCTGCCGCCGCCCCCGCTGCTACACCTGCGGCTGCCCCGGTTGCTGCCGCTGCGGCGTCTGCCTCCAAAGCTGGCGTGGCCATGCCGGCTGCGGCCAAGCTGATGGCCGACAACCAGCTCGCCGCCGGTTCCGTGGCCGGTACCGGCAAGGACGGCCGCGTCACCAAGGGTGATGTGCTGGCAGCTGTGGCCGGTGGTGCCAAGGCCGCTCCCGCGGCCATCCCGACCGGTGTGCCGACCAAGGCGCTGCCGCAGGTGGCCGCACCGTCGGTGGACCTGGGCGAGCGTCCCGAACAGCGCGTGCCGATGAGCCGCCTGCGTGCCCGCGTGGCCGAGCGCCTGCTGCAGTCGCAGTCCACCAACGCCATCCTGACCACCTTCAATGAGGTCAACATGGCGCCGGTGATGGAGATGCGCAAGCGCTTCCAGGACAAGTTCGAGAAAGAGCATGGCGTCAAGATCGGCTTCATGAGCTTCTTCGTCAAGGCGGCCGTGCATGCCCTGAAGAAGTACCCGGTGCTCAACGCCTCGGTGGATGGCAACGACATCGTCTACCACGGCTATTTCGACATCGGTATCGCCGTCGGTTCGCCGCGCGGTCTGGTGGTGCCGATCCTGCGCAATGCCGATCAGATGAGCTTTGCCGACATCGAGAAGAAGATTGCCGAGTTCGGCGCCAAGGCGCGCGACGGCAAGCTGGGCATCGAGGAGATGACCGGTGGTACCTTCTCCATTTCCAATGGTGGTGTGTT
>CALRMF020000002.1:0-37272 GCA_943369035.1 Curvibacter sp. AEP1-3 | reverse complement strand
AGTTTTGTTGCTACTAAGCCATTAAGTGTTGCTCAAGCTCCAGCAAGCGAATAACTCTCACAGTTAAGCAGGCTGACGGATATGTGATTAGTCAGATGTTGTCCGGCATTTATTGCCCGGCCCTGCTGAGTTTTCCTTTTGTTCGTACGTCCTTCACGGTTTGAACGGTTGGTGGCCGTCTTCGTCGCCGCCCATTCCCACCACGCCTATCTGTTTGGCAAACGGCGCGCTACTCGCCTGAAGATTCTGGTGCATGACGGCATCGATATCTGGCTGGCCGCGCGACGGCTGCACAAGGGCAAGTTCATCTGGCCGCAGGCCGGTGTCAACCTGGCATTGCAGCGCGAACAGGCGATCATCGACAAATTCATCCACGAGACGCGCTATTGAAGCGAAGCGCAGAAACCTCGCCGCCCAGTCTGAGCGCTTCAACTCCGAGCAAAGGAGTTTGCTAGAAGAGGGAACCGAAGCCAACCCGGCGGGTGTGGCCAGCGAGATCGATACGCAGGCAGGGGCTGCGGCCATCCCTGAGAAGAAGCAGGCCAGACGTTTGCCCCTGCCGGCGCACCTGCCACGCCGCGAGGTTCGCCGCGAACTCGTGAGCACCACCTGCGCCAAGTGCGAAACCATCGTGCAAGCGCGGGAGGCGGCTCACCTCATTGACAAGGGTATCCGCACGAGCTGGCCCAGGTGCTGATCGCCAATTACGCGGACCACCAGCCGCTGTGCCGGCAGGAAGCGGACTTTGTCGCGCTGGCCAGCGGGCGGCGGGCGGCGCCCGTCATGAGCCTAATCCATTCAGCACGCATGAACGGGCATGACCCTGCGCCTATCTCAAGGACGTGCTGACACGGCTGCCCACGCACCCGAGTAGCCACATCGACGCGCTGCTGCCCCACCGCTGCAAACCCGGTGCTGGCTGACTCTCAAAAATGACCGGCAGCGACGGTCAACATGGGTGCGCCGGACGGATACCGTAGAACGCCCGCAAAGTCAGTGATTGACGGTCAACCAGCGCGCTACCCATACCTGACTGCCGCTGATGACCATAATCGAGCATTCGGGTCTGTTTATGTATTTGCTCCTGCGAACCAGACTTACCTGCCAGTGCCAGATGCAGCAATTGGCAGCCCGGGCGTTAAAGCCACTGCCGTCGAATGGCCTGGCGGTCTTTGGATGGGACGGCACTCCAAATAGATTTGATAGACAGTCTTCAGTTCAGTCGGCGCAGCACCGGCTCAAGAGATTGCTCGGCACAGCATAAGCTTGTTGCCGAGCGAACCACGCGTCGATTACGCACTACTCGTCGTTTGCAATCAGGGCGCAAAGCGACGTTTCGCGCTTTGAGGTACGACTAACTCGACGGAATTCCGCAGCGAGTGGAATCAGGAACTCATCCGTCTCGGTCAACCGCAGTGGAGGTGCTGGCTGCGCGTGATGCTGGCATTACATATACCGGTGGCGATCATGCCCGCGAGGAAATATCAGAAGACGGACGCGCTTAAAGTCTGGTGAGCCAGTGCAGTAGTAAACCCGGAGAATAAGCTTGGCGATTGGCATGCTGGCACGATGTATTATTGTTTTTTGAGGCTGCATGCTATTACGCGAACATCGTAGTCGGGGGGGGGCTTTGGAGGTGGTGTGATTGTGACGAATCTGATCTGGCAAAAGCATGCTGACGGCCAGAAAGAGAGGAATTGGAAGTAGTTGTTGGGACCGCTCTCGCCTACCTCATTCGTTTTTCTTGAATAGCGAACGAGTGCTTGCGCTGAGGATTCACATGGCGGTGCATCGTCGCGTGAGCGGTCAGCGGCATGGCTGCCGCCATGGGCACACGTTCATACCGTATGTGTGCCCATGACGATCGAAGCTTGTACATTACCGACAAACTTACTTTAATGACAGCATGATTAGCCATGACACGCTAGCCACCTTGCGCCCCGATATGCTGCGCTTTGCGCGCCTGCAGCTGCGCGATGCCGCGGCCGCCGAAGACGCGGTGCAGGAGGCATTGCTGGCCGCGCTGGCTAACGCCCGGCAGTTCAAGGGCCGGGCCGAGGCCAAGACCTGGGTCTTCGGCATCCTGAAGCACAAGATCGTGGACACCATCCGCCTGCAGGCACGCAGCACCAACGTCTCGGCACTGGCCGCGGACGAGGAGAGCCTGGACGTGGCCTTCGAGACCCTGTTCAAGGCCAATGCACACTGGACGCCGGCCGCGCGCCCGCGCGACTGGGGCGATCCACAGGCCGCGCTGCGCCAACAGCATTTCTGGGACGTGTTCGACGCCTGCCTCAACCACCTGCCCGAGAACACCGCACGCGTCTTCATGATGCGCGAGTTCCTTGATTTCGAAACGCCCGAGGTCTGTCAGGCGCTCGGCATCACGGTGAACAACTGCAACGTGATCCTGCACCGCGCGCGCCTTGCGCTGCGCCGTTGCCTGGAACGCGGCTGGTTCACCCCCGGAGAAAAGCCATGCTGAACTGCAAGCAAGTCACCCACCTGCTGTCAGAGGCGCAGGACCGCGAACTCACGCTCGGCGAACGGTTGCCGCTGCGCATGCACCTGCTCATGTGTCGCGGCTGTCGCAATTTCGAGAAGCAGATGGACTTTCTGCGTGCCGCACTGCGCGGCCACCCCAGCCGGGGCGAGGGCGAGGACAAGCGCCCGTGAAAAAGGCGACCGGTGCCGCCTTTTTTCATTCCCGCGTGCGGGACTCAGCGGCCCAGCCAGCGCACACGCAGCAGATGATCCAGCGACAGGCGCCCCGGCCCCATGAACACCAGCGGCAGGAACATGCCGATGAAGAGCACGGGCAGCTTGAAATTGCCCATACCCTTGTCGGTGAACACATAGCCCTGCATCAGTTCGGCCCAGGTGTTCCATGACGCCGGCCAGTGCGCGCTGAGCATGGCCACCACGGTCAGCACGATCAGCGAGACCGAAAAGAAACGCGTGGCCAGCCCCAGCACCAGGGCCACGCCGCCCAGCAGCTCGAACCAGGTGGCCAGCTGCCAGCTCAGCGCCGGCGGCACGACGTTGAAGGGAAAAGGAAAGTTCTGCTGGATGTCGGCGAACCAGTTCTCGCCCTGGAACTTCTCCAGTCCGGACTCGAAGTAGTCCCAGCCCAGCAGCAGACGCAGGCTCAGCAGCGCCAACCACAGGCCCAGCAGATCGATGCGCTGCAGCGCGGTGTGGGCGGTGTTCATCAGTTTGTTCATCGGTGTATTCATCAGTTTGTTCATCGGTTTGTTCCCAGCACGATGCCCTGGTCGCGCAGCTGTTCCAGCAGCGCTGCCCCATGGGCGAGCAGTTGTTCGGGATCAGGGTACTTCAGCTCGTCAGCGATGCGGCGGCAGGCCGCATCGCCTGGGGTGGGTGCGGCGGCCAGCAACGCCAGCAGGCGCGCCGTGACCGGATTGAGCTGCATGAACTGCACGGCGTCGGCCACGTCGCGCCAGACCAGCAGCTGCGTGGGCTGCGGGCGGCGCGGCCGCCAGTCGGGGCCGATGCGCTGCACCGGCCACTGGTAGGCCAGGTTCATGAGCGCGGGATTGAGCACCACGGGCGCGCGCAGCAGGTCGCCGCCGGGGTCGTGCGCGGGCGGTGTCACCTCCATCAGGTCCACCGCCAGCTCGGCCCATTCGTAGTGCGCGAGTTCGGGCAGCCAGGCCGGCAGCCGCACGCCGGCGCGCTGCGCCAGGTAGCGCGTGAACTCGCGCGGGATCTCGCGCTGCAGCGGCGTGTGCAGCGGCCAGTCGCGGTAGAAGGCACGGTTCAGGCGGCGCCAGCGCACCTCGCCCAGCACGCCGCGGCAGACCGGAAAGCAGCTGTCGAGGAAGCCGCAGACGTTGTTGAACAGCAGCTCGTTGTAGACCGCCATGCGCCGCGCCGGCACGCCGGCCGGGCGCGGCGTGTGATGCGGGTCGCGCAGATGGCGCGCCATAGCCTGCTGGAAGGCCTGGAAGGCGGGGACGGGGGTCTGCTGCATCTCAGGCCGCCTGCCGGGTGGGGGACCGCTGCGGCGCCGCGGCCTGCAAGCGCGCGATCTGCGCCACTTCGGCGGCCAGCACCGGCAGGTCCGGGAGGTTGAAGTCGCGCTCCAGGCAGGTCGGCACCGCGCCGCCGATGCGCGCGTAGGCGGCTTCGAGCAGCGCCCACACGGGGTCGATGACCTCGGCGCCATGGGTGTCGATGATCAGCCCGTCGGGCTCTACGTAGTGGCCGGCCACGTGCACGTAACAGGTGCGCTCCAGCGGCAGCGCCTGCAGGAATTCGTGGGCGTCATAGCCGTGATTGCGGCTGTTGACGTAGATGTTGTTCACGTCCAGGTGCAGCAGGCAGTCGGCCTCCTGCAGCACGGCGGTGATGAACTCGGCCTCGCTGAGCTCGGCGCCCGGCGGCGCGACGTAGCTCGAGGCGTTCTCGACGCCGATGCGCATTTCCAGAATGTCCTGCGCACGGCGGATGCGCGCAGCTGTCCAGCGCACGGCCTCCTCAGTCTGCGGAATGGGCAGCAGGTCATACAGATGGCTGTCGTCGGCGCACCAGGACAGGTGCTCGGTGAACAGCGTCATGCCGTGCTCGCGCATGAAGGCCTTGATGCGTCTCAGCCAGGCCTCGTCCAGCGGACCCGGGCCGCCCAGTGAGAGCGACAGGCCGTGACAGACGAAGGGATGGCGCTCGGTGTGGGCGCGCAGGGTGCGCGCCGAACTGCCGCCCGCACCGGCCCAGTTCTCGGGCGCGAGCTCGAAGAAGGCGACTGACTCGGGGACGCCGGCAGCCAGCGGTGCAATCAACTCGCGCCGCCAGCCCAGGCCGGCACCCGCCGGCGGGCGGGAGCGGTCCATGGCTTACTTCTTGCCGCCGCAGCTGCCGTCCTTCTTCTTGTCGTCGGCGGCCTTGGCGCCGCCGCATTTGCCCTCACCGCACTTGCCGTCCTTCTTCTTATCGTCGGCCTGCGCCACCTGGTAGCCGGCGTCTAGCTTGCTGGCCTCGAAGGGATTGCCGGGAGCGGCGTGGGCAGGGGTCAGGGCGGCCGCAGCCAGGGTGGCACCGACGGCCAGGCTCACGAGGGATTGCTTGTTCATAGTCTCTCCAGATAGTGGGGTGGGAGCGAGACCAGCTGGCCCCGCCCAAGCCGCTTGAATGGCGGCCTGCATGATTGGTCGATGACGGGCGCAAAAAATTACACCTGACCATTCCAGGTGATCTCGTAGATTACTTGACCTTTCAGGCTCATTTCATGCCGCATCAACCGATCTCACGATGATTGATTGGTATGCGTCCGGCGACCCCCATCTTGAATCTGTTGGCCTGCTGATCGACGATGGCGTCCACCGAGAAAAAGGTGGGCACCATCCACTCCATGACACTCCCGCGTCGCCGACATGGCGATGGTCTTAAGGCTCAGGTACTGTGCGAATGCGCCAAGCTCGTGCACAGATGGCGCAGCCAAACACGCCCTGCTCTGGCCGCGCGGCAGCCGCCGGCTCCAGCGCTATTCATCGCCCTGCCCGTATATCCTGTGCCCGAGCAGACCCCGCTCCCGCCGGCCGAGATCCGCATCGAGCTTAGCCGAGTTGCGGCGACGGCGAGTGTGCTCTGGCCGGCCTCGGACGCCGCCACATGCGTAGCCTGGCTGCAGTGGCGGGCGTCAATTATCTTGACCGATCGGCGACAACTATTTTCGAGTGGAATTCGAACGCCCCCATCCAGGTTGTTCAAATTGCTGTAACAAAGGGGCGATTCATATCGTCGGTTTCGGCACCTCTGGCCCCTTTAAACACGACAACGAATGCATCCATACCCATCGTTGAAAACGCGCCCACCACGATAGTTCAGGCCGCATCAGGGCGATGCACGCACGTTCAGGATTCCTATCGGATTTGACGCTACATTTCGAATATGTCGGGGCCGAGAAAATGGGGGCAAGGCCAGCAACTGGCAGTGTCAACCCTTTGGCGCGTCGGGCCGCTTTCATACGTTTGCTTGATCCCAGCAGCGAATCGGTAGAATTTCAAGAGTGTTATCTATGAATCTATCTCGCCATAATTCTCGCTGAACTCATTGAAAAGATCGTCCGTGAAACTGGTTCGTCGAAGGCTGAGGTTGAGGCTGATCGGCATTTGAACGCTTTTATCGAGGTTGTTTAAGTCGCTGTGAAGACGGGTGACGCGGTTCAGATCGTCGGTTTCGGAACCTTCAAGTCCTCCAAGCGCTCCGCCAGCAACGGCAAGAACGCTGCTCTGGAGCTGCAATCAAGATTCCGGCCGCGACCGTGCCCAAGTTCACTCCGGGTGCCAACTTCAAAGCAATCGTTGGCCCTAAGGCGGCAGCTCGCAAAGCCGCCAAGTAAGGCTTCCTTACTCCGGAGGAAACCGCCTGCTGCGCCAGGCGGTTTTGTTTTGTGGGTGGCCAGCCGTGTGGTGCCGGTTTTCTCTGAGTGATAAGCCTTGCGGTCCCGCAATTGGCCTCGTCAATTGTTGCGCTCACGTAGCGGTGAGGGCGTCGTGGTCGGCACGTTCTCTGGGCCTGACGCCACATTGCGAGTAGTTTCGGGCCGGGTGTATTGAGATAATACCTTTGCGTATGTACCCGCAAGCCCACTGCCCTTGCGATAGCAGCAAAGGCAGTCAATCGTTGTCGTAGGGTCGAGAAAAAAGCGCACTCTGTCAAATTGCCGATCATCTTCGGCTTGAAGTGGATCATCACATGTTGCGAGTCATTACAGCCAATCTAAACGGCATACGTTCTGCGGCGAACAAGGGGTTCTTTGAGTGGCTCGGCGAACAGCAAGCTGCAGTGTTGGGCGTGCAGGAATTGAAGGCACAGAGTGACCACGTGGACGGCAAATTTTGTAGCCTTGGTGAGCTGAAAGGTCACTTCCACTACGCGCAACGAAAGGGTTATTCTGGGGTGGGAATCTACACACGCGATAAGCCAAGTGCTGTCATCACTGGTATCGCGGTCAATGAATTTGACGACGAAGGGCGCTGGATTGAGGCTCGTTTTGATCGTGCGTACAAGAAATTCAGCATCATCAGTTGCTACTTTCCAAGTGGGTCATCGGGGGAAGACCGCCAACAAGCCAAGTTTCGATTTTTGGAAGTGTTGTATCCGAAATTGTTGACGTTAAAAGCTGAGCGGGAGTTCATCCTTATGGGCGACGTGAATATCGCCCACAAAGAAGCTGATCTGAAGAACTGGAAGGGCAACCTGAAGAACTCTGGCTTTTTGCCGGAAGAGCGAGCATGGATGTCCAAACTTTTTGATGAAGCTGGACTGGTCGACGTCTACCGCAAGCTGCACCCAGACACCACTGACGACTGTTACACGTGGTGGAGCAACCGCGGTCAGGCCTATGCCAAAAACGTTGGATGGCGACTGGACTATCAGATTGCTACCCCTAATGTCGCGAAGACTGCTCAGGCTGCGTCTATCTTTAAAGCGAGAAAGTTCAGCGACCACGCACCCTTGACCATTGACTACGCCTATGAAATCTGAAGTGTTCGAGCAACAAGTGCTGGACTGAAATGTAGGTTTATTTTTGCATCGACTACCACCTGGCCACACCGGCGCTGGCCGAGCGGGCACGCACCGAGGCCATCTACAAGGGCGAGAAGTTCTCCGACCACGCCCCGGTGACCATCGACTACGAGCAGTTGCTCTGAGCCGCGCGGCGTCTCCGGCGGCGCCCCTCCTCAGCGGTACTTGCGCAGGTACAGCCCCTCGAACCAGCGCTTGGCCCAGTGCATGACGCGCAACGGCGGCAGCACGATGTTGCGCGCGGGCGTGCGCCAGACCAGCGTGCCCTGGGTGAGCCCGTCGATGATGCACAGCAGCTCCACCTTGAAAGTGGCGGAGGCCGCCTGGCCGCGCAGACCGGCCAGCAGGTTCTGCGCCGCCGCGGCGGCCTGCAAATCGGCCATGTGTGCCTGCTTGGGCATCCAGTCGGGTCCGGGGAAGCTGCCGGAATCGCCCACCACGTAGACGTGCTCGGTGCCTTCCACGCGGCAATGCGCGTCGGCCTTCAGCAGCCCGCCGGGCGAGCGCGGCAGCTCCGTCTGGTCGAACCAGGCATTGCCCGTCATGCCCGGCATGAAAAGAATCAGGTCGGCCGCGAACTCGCCGCCCTCGGTCACCACCTTGTCGGCCTCGAAGCGCACCAGCTTGTGGCCCAGCTGGGTCCGGATGCCGCGCCGCGCCATCTCGGCCAGCAGAAACTGCACGGCCTTCGGGCCGAGGCGGTTGCCCGGCTCCTTCATGGGGTTGAAGAACACCAGTTCGAACTGGTCGCGCCGGCCCTCGCGCTTGAGCTGTTCGTCGATGCCGAACAGGAACTCGAACATCGGCCCGCCGCGCACCGCACTGGGCTCGTTCGGATTGCCGGCAAAACCCAGCGCGATGGTGCCCCCGCGCAGGGCACGCAGGCGGTCGCGGATCTGCTCGGCCACGGTGATGCCCTCGCAGGGCGTGAGCGCATGCTCGATGCCGGGCAGCTTCTTGATGAAGCGCCCGCCGCTGGCGATCACCAGCGCATCGTTGCGCAGCTCGCCGGCCGTGGTGTCGACCACGCGGCCGCCCTCGCGCAGGCCTGTCACCTCGGCCTGCACGTGGCGCACGGCCATGCGCCGGAAGAAGTTGGCCAGCGGCAGCACCAGCTGTTCGCGCGTGCGCAGGCCGGCCGGGATCCAGATGATGCCGGGCAGGTAGTGCAGCTCGGCGCGCGGGGCCACCAGGGTGATCTCGGCTTGGGCGTCGCGGCGGCGCAGTTCGCGCACGGTGGACAGCGCGCCGAAGCCGGCGCCGATGACGGTGATACGGGCGGGCATGTTCATGCCTGAACTCCTTGTGCTTCTGTCGTGCTGCGGGTGGGCGTCAGTGCGTGACCTGCAGCTTCTCGTGGATGCGCCGCGTGGTGCGCCAAACGCCCCACAGCACCAGCGGAATCAAGGCGCCGGTGGCGATCTCGACGTCCAGCGGCACACCCGCAGCCTTGACAGCCTTGACGCCGTACAGCAGCAGGCTGACCACGTAGTAGGAAATGGCCGCGATCGACAGGCCTTCCACGGTGGTCTGCAGGCGCAACTGCAAGGCCTGGCCGCGGGTGAGCTTCTCCAGCAGCTGCTGGTTCTGCACCTCAGTGGCAATGTCCACCCGCGTGCGCAGCAGCGCGCTGGTGCGCGATACCCGTTCCGACAACGAGGCCAGGCGCTGCGCCGTGGCTGCCACGGTGGCGATGGCTGGCGACAGGCGGCGCTGCATGAACTCGCCCAAGGTTTGGGTACCCGGCACCGGCTTTTCACGCAACTCGGCCAGACGCTGCTGCACCAGGGTGTCGTAGGCGCGGGTGGCGGAGAAGCGGTAGTCATGCTCGGCGGTAGCGCGTTCGATGCGCGCGGCCAGCGACACCAGGGTGTCGAGCAGCTCCTGGTCAGAGGCCGTTTTGTGTTCCAGCCGCGCGGTGATGTCGGCCAGCTGGTTCTCGGCCGCAGCCAGCACCGGCCCCAGCGTCTTGGCCACCGGCAGGCCACGCAAGGCCATGAGGCGATAGGTTTCGAACTCCAGCAGCCGCTGCGAGATGCGGCCGGCACGTGTTTCCGACGTGCCGGGCGGCGCGATCACCAGCATGCGTTCGAAGCCGCTGTCGCGCAGCATGAAGTCGGTCACCGCCCAGGAGTGGCCGTTGTTGCCCAGCACCGAGGCCACCACCGTGTGGTCGCCAAACCAGTGACGCGCCTGCGCCATGGTCGCCTCAGGAGTGTTCAGGTCACCATGCACCATGGCCAGCTTGACGGCAGCAATGGTGCGCCCCGGGATGTCACGCAGCCACTCGGGCGCCACCACCAGCGCCGACAGCAACTCCGGGTTGCCGGCACCGAGCGCCGCGCCGGCCGGCAGCGGCTGCACGATGGAGTAGCGCGTGAACTCGGTGTGGCGCTCCCACTTGACGGTGTAGCCCTCACAGCGCAGACGCAGGAAGTTGCCCTGCATCTGCTCGACCGTCAGCGCCTGCTGGCCGGGCAGGCGGCGCAAGTGCGCGCACTCCTGCTCGCGTGTGACGCCCTCGTTGAGCACCGCCACATAGATCACCAGCGCCGGCAGGCGGATGCGCGCCGACGGCCGGGCATGCACCTCGTTGTGCAGCATGTCGCGCTGCAGATCGTCAGTGGGCAGCAATCGGGTGGCAGTGTCGGCGGCAGTCGTCGGATTCATGAGTGCAATTGTGCGGGTTGACGCAACACACGGCGCTTATGGCTAGGCGGCCGAAAGCTGATGGGTCTCGCCTCAGCCAGACAACGGTTCGCACTGGCTGAACAAGGGCAGTTCGCCCAGTTCGCTGGCCGGGCAGGGGCGTGCGAAGTGGTAGCCCTGCAGCACGTCGACACCGAGCTGGCGCAGCACGACAGCGGTACTCTCGTCCTCCACGCCCTCGGCCACCGTGCGCAGGCGCAGTGCCTGCGCCAGGCTGACGATGCCCTGCGCCATGCGCAGGCCCTCCGTGCTGTGCACCCGGCGGACGAAGGAGATGTCGATCTTGAGCTCGCCGATCGGCAGCTCGTGCAGTTGCGACAGCGAGGCGTAGCCGGTGCCAAAGTCGTCGATGGCCAGCGTATAGCCCGCCGCGGAGAGCTGGCGCAGCCGGTCTTCGGCGAACTCCACGTCCATCAGTGCCACCGACTCGGTGACTTCCAGCACCACGGCGCGCGGGTCCAGCCCGTAGTGCTCGATGTCGTTCTGCAGCATGATCATGAAGTCGGACGCGAACAGCTGGCGCTTGGAGATGTTGATGGCCAGCGTGAGCTCGGGATGGGTCTGGCGCCAGAGGCGGAACTGCTCGAAGGCCTGGCGCCGCACCAGATGCCCGAGCTCCCCGATCAAACCCAGGTTCTCGGCCATGGGGATGAAGCTGCCGGGTGAGATCCAGCCCAGGTCCGGGTCGTGCCAGCGCGCCAGCGCCTCGACGCCGACCAGCCGCGGGCGACCGTCGGCCTGCAGTTGCGCTGCCACCAAGGGCTGGTACCAGACTGCAATCCGCTGCTCGCGGATGGCCTGGGCCAGCCGGGTCTGGATGTAAAGCTCCTTCTTGCCCAACCCCTTGCTCGCCATGTCGGCAAACAGCTGGAAGTTGTTGCGCCCCTGCGATTTGGCATAGAACATGGCACGGTCGGCCTGGGCCAGCAGGCCATCGATGTCACCGCTGCTCTCGTCGTCAGGGTAGACCGCAATGCCCATGCTGAAGGTGGCGTTGATGGCCAGGTCATCGAGCATCAGGGTCTGCCGCATGGCCTCCACCATCTTCTGGGCCACCTGGCGCACCGAATCGGCCGAAGTCAGGTCAGGCAGCAGCACCACGAACTCGTCGCCGCCCCAACGCGCCAGCGTGTCGCCGTCGCGCAGGCAACTCTTGAGCAGCTGCGACAGCGACAGCAGCAGGGCATCTCCGGCCTTGTGGCCGTAGGCATCGTTGATGTTCTTGAAGTGGTCGAGGTCGATGAAGCACACACCGACACGGTTGCCGGTACGCGTCGCCTGCTGGATCGCCTGGCGGATACGATCCTCCAGCAGCACGCGGTTGGGCAGGCTTGTCAGCGCGTCGTGCAGCGCCATGTAGGTGATGTGGCGTTCCTGCAGATAGGTCTTGGTGATGTCGCGCAGCACGCCGCGTGCACCGATCACTTCGCCGTCGTCGTCGCGCTCGACCACGAAGCGGCATTCCATCCACTGCTCGGCGCGGGCCTGGGTCTGGATACGGTAGCGGCCGCGGAATTCGTCCTTCTGGCCCGAGAACAGCCCGATCAGGTGCAGCTCGAAGGCACTGCGGTCCTCGTCGTGCAACTGCGCCAGCAGGCTGGTATCGGGCGTGGGCACCGTGCCCAGCAGCATCCACCAGCCGCTGTTGGCGCTGATGATGCGTCCGCGCCGGTCCAGCTCCAGCACGGCTTCCTCCAGCAGGTCGAGCGTGCGCACGAAGGAATGCTGTTCGGCCGAGCGCTGCCGCTCCTGCCCCAGCGCGGTGTGCAAGGCCTCAAAGGGTTGACGCACGCTGTCGACAAATACCGCGCGGTAGATGAAGTAATAGCCCACGATCTTGTAGACATGGCCGCTGGCATTGACCAGGTCGGTCACGCGCGCATAGCGGGTGAAGAACACCTCCGCCAAGGCGGCAATGGCCGCCGCGGCGAACAGGTCATAAGCCTTGCCCTGCTGCCGCGCCTGGCGGTAGAACAGCCAGGCTGCCAGGCCGTAGACGGCCACCAGCGCAAACTCCAGCTGCACCTTGAGGTCGGTCAACCCCTGCCCCGGCACGAAGAACACCGGTACTGCTTGGGGACGGAACAGGATCAGGCCGTACACCAGCGCCACGTAGACCAGCACGCCGCTCATGAGCGCATGGCGCGTGTGCGGGCGTTTCAGGGGCTGCCAGGCACGCAGGGCAATCACCAGCAGGCCCACAGCCATCAATGCGCGGGCAGCCAGCCAGAAGGCGATAGCCTTCTGCGGACTGGCCGGCGTGACCAGATCGGGCATGCCGGCGTAGGACAGCGTGTGGCCGAAATCGATCAGGCCGGTGCCGAACAGCACCGCTCCCAGCAGCACGATGTTGCCGGGCCGCTCGGCCGAATAGGCGTGCCAGGCGATGCCGAACCCGAGCATGGCCACCATGATGGAGGCGACTTCAAGTGTGGTGTGCAGCGGCAGGAAATGCTGGGCCGGCAGGTCGATGTCCAGCAGGCCGGTCCACAGCAGCAGACTCAGCACCATCATGACGAACACACCGCCGACAGCGAGCTTGCGCTGCTTGTCCTGCTCCTCCAGGGGCCCCAACGGCTCGGCAGACTGCATCAAAACTCCCCGCATATGCTTGAACTTGCTGGCCGCTGCAGGCATGGGCACGCAGTCAACCCGGATTCCAGCCGGACCGCCTGCGGGCCCGGCGCAGCACCCCTACTGTTACGGAATGTATAGTGCTTTGATCCGCGGGTAAACCCCAGACCGTATCACCATGCTTCGCTACGCCACCATCCCTGTCACCGCCTTCCAGCAGAACTGCTCCATCGTCTGGTGTGACGAAACCATGAAAGCCGCCGTCATCGACCCGGGCGGCGACCTCGACGTACTGCTAACTGCCGTCAAGCGCCTGGGCGTCACGCTGGAGCAGATCTGGCTCACCCACGCCCACATCGACCACGCCGGCGGCACGGCGGAACTGTCACAACAGTTGGATTTACCCATCATCGGCCCGCACCCGGGCGACCAGTTCTGGATCGACGGCCTGCCGATGCAAGGCCAGCGCTTCGGCCTGCCGCACGCCGAGCCGTTCACGCCAACGCGCTGGCTGCACGATGGCGACACGGTCAGCATCGGCCACTGCACGCTGAACGTGCGCCACTGCCCGGGTCATACCCCGGGTCATGTGGTGTTCCACTCGCCGGAGGCGAAACGCGCTTTCGTCGGCGACGTGCTGTTTGCCGGCTCGATCGGCCGCACCGACTTTCCGCAAGGCAACCACCAGCAGCTGATCGACAGCATCACGCAACGCCTGTGGCCCATGGGCGACGACACGGTGTTCATCCCCGGCCACGGCCCCGAAAGCACCTTCGGCCGCGAACGCCAGACCAACCCGTTTGTCGGCGGCACCTGAGCCTGAATCCCGTGGGACGCCGTGGAACCGGCTTAGCCGGGCCACTGGCGTCGCCCCCTCCGTGCAACGGGAGGGGGGTGGCGTAGCCCCGCCAGGGGCGTAGCCTGGAGGAGGCTATTTCTTATACAACGGCAACACCTTGGGCAGGTTCTTCTCGATGTCGGCAATGCGCGTCTTGCTCGACGGATGGGTGGACAGCCATTGCGGCGGCCCGCCCTGGCTGGCCGCAGCCATCTTCTGCCACAGGCTGATGCCGGCACGCGGGTCGTAGCCGGCGCGCGCGGCGAGTTCCATGCCCACGAGGTCGGCCTCGGACTCGTCCTCGCGACTGAACTCCAATGTCAGCAGGTTGGCGCCGCCGCGCGCCAGCGTGTCAGTCAGCCGCGGATCGATGCCCAGCAGACCTGCCGCCAACGCGCCACCAATGCGCGCGGCGCCGTGCGTGACAGCGCTCTTGCCCATGCGCTCGCGTGCGTGCTCGCGTAGCGCATGCGCCACCTCGTGACCCATGACCATGGCCACTTCGTCGTCGCTGAGCTGCAGCTTGTCCAAGATGCCGGTGTAGAACACGATCTTGCCGCCCGGCATGCAGAAGGCATTGACCTGCGAGGAGCCGATCAGGTTGACCTCCCAACGCCAGTCGCGCGCCCGCGGGTTCCAGGCCAACGCGTGCGGAATGATCTTGCGCGCAATGGCGCGCAGGCGCTGCAGTTGCGGGTGGTCGGGCGGCGCCAGCGCCTTCTTGGCCCGGGCCTGTGCCAGCAGCTGCTCGTACTGCTGGGCTGCACTGTGCTCCACCTCCTCGGCCGGCACCAGCTGGCTGAAAGCCGAGTTCTTGCCCACCTCCACGCCTTCGCGCGCCTGCAAAGGCAGTGCCAGCACGCCCAGCACAAGCCCCCACGCCAGCCAGCGGCGCGGACGCAACGTTGAGGTGTCTCGAATGAGCGGGCGGGTGTCCATGGTCCAAATGAAACAGGGCTGCGCTTATTATTCCTGCATGTCCTCAAGTGCCACCGAACCCAGCCAAATCAAGAGCTCCTGGCTCACCACCCTGCGCGTCTACCGGGAGCCGCCGACGCTGCGCATGCTGGCATTGGGCTTCGCCGCCGGCCTGCCGCTGCTGCTGGTGCTGGGCACGCTGAGCTTCCGGCTGCGCGAGGCCGGCGTCGACCGCAGCACCATCGGTCACCTGAGCTGGGTCGGCCTGGCCTATGCCTTCAAGTGGGCCTGGGCGCCGCTGGTGGACCGCCTGCCACTGCCCGGCTTGACGCACTGGCTGGGCCGCCGGCGCAGCTGGCTGCTGCTGTCGCAGGCCGTCATCATGGCCGGCCTGGTCGGCATGGCGGTCAGCGACCCGCAGCTGGGCTTGCAGCCGCTGGTGTGGTGCGCGTTGCTGGTGGCCTTCGGCTCGGCGACGCAGGACATTGCGCTGGACGCCTTCCGCATTGAGTCAGCCGGCAGTGAACGCCAGGCAGCGCTGGCGGCGGCCTACCAGACCGGCTACCGCCTGGCCATGATCTGGGCCGGTGCCGGCGTGCTGTGGCTGGCCGCGCGCGCCGAGGTCGACGCCACCGGCTACCAGAACGCCGCCTGGCAGACTGCCTACCTGGTGATGGCCGCCAGCATGTTGCCGGGGGTGCTGACGGTGCTGCTGAGCGCCGAGCCGGCCCGCCGCGAACTGCCGCCGGCGCGCAACCTCGGCGAGTGGCTGCGCGGCGCGCTGGTCGAGCCGTTCACCGACTTCCTGCAGCGCTACCGATGGCATGCGGCGCTGATCCTGGCGCTGATCGCGGTCTACCGCATCAGCGACGTGGTGATGGGCATCATGGCCAACCCCTTCTACGTCGACATGGGCTACACCAAGGACGAGGTGGCGGCGGTGACCAAGATCTACGGCGTCATCATGACGCTGGCCGGCGCCTTTGTCGGTGGCGCGTTGGCGATGCGCTTGGGCGTGATGCGGGTGCTGATGCTGGGCGCCGCCTTGAGCGCGGCGAGCAACCTGCTCTTTGCCTGGCTGGCCGGACACGGCCATGATGTGACGGCGCTGATCGCCGTCATCTCGGCCGACAACCTGGCCAGCGGCATCGCTTCGGCGGCCTTCATCGCCTACCTGTCCAGCCTGACCAACATCAGCTACTCGGCCACACAATACGCCCTGTTCAGCTCCATGATGCTGCTGCTGCCCAAGTTCGTGGCCGGTTTTTCCGGCGACTACGTGAACGCCTTCGGCTATACCCACTTCTTCACCGCCACCGCCCTGCTCGGGCTGCCGGTGCTTTTGCTGGTCTGGCTGGCGTCACGCATCAAATCGCCATGAGTCCCTTATGCAGAAATCGTGACACGCTATGCTTTTGATAGCATTGGTCGCGCCGGATTTACCTATCTTTACCGCCGCTTCAAGCGCAGGCGATGCACGGCAGGCATGATCGAGGCCTGCTGTCCTGGATGTCCCGCATGAATCCGCACCTCCTGATGATCGAAGACGACGCCCGCCTGGCCGCCATGGTGGGCGAGTACCTGGCACAGTCCGGCTTCACCGTCAGCCACGCGCCGGATGCCACCGCCGGCCTGGCACGGCTGCAAGGTGCCGAGGCGCCGCCGCAACTCGTCATCCTCGACCTGATGCTGCCCGACATGGACGGGCTGGAGGTCTGCCGGCGCGTGCGCGCCCTGCCGGGCAACCTGGCGCAGACCCCGATCCTGATGCTGACCGCCAAGGGCGATCCGATGGACCGCATCATCGGCCTGGAGATGGGCGCCGACGACTACCTGCCCAAACCCTTCGAGCCACGCGAGCTGCTGGCGCGCATCCGCGCCATCCTGCGCCGGCGCAGCGACAACGGCGCCCTGGCCGGCCAGCAACTGCGCTTCGGCTCGCTGGCCATCGACCGCGACGCGCGCACCGTCACCGTCCACGGGCGGGCGTGCGAACTCACCTCCTACCAGTTCGACCTGCTGGTTGCACTGGCCGAGCGCGCCGGCCGCGTGCTGACGCGCGACCAGATCATGGAAGCGGTACGCGGCCGCGAACTGGAAGCCTTCGACCGCTCGATCGACGTCCACATGGGCCGCATCCGCGCCGCCATCGAGGCCGACCCGAAGAACCCTAAGCGCATCCTGACGGTGCGCGGCGTTGGCTACGTCTTTGCGCGCCAGCAGGACTGAGCCCCTTTCCCGGCACCCCATGAGCACCCCCTGGACCCAGCGTCTGTACCTGCGCATCTGGCTGGCCGTGGTGGCCGCCGTGGTGCTGCTGACCCTGTTGTTCGGCTGGCTCTGGCGCATCGACGCCGAGCGCGAACGCGCCCAGCGACCCGGGCGCGAGATCGTGCTGCGCAACGCCCAAGGCGAGATCATCGGCCAGGCCGTGACGCGTCCGGAGCGCATGCGCGGCCAGCAGGGCATCGAATTCGAGGTGCCCACGCGCGACGGCCAGACGCTCTACGTGCAGCTGCCGCGCCCGGGCTACCGGCCTGGCGGCATGCATGGCAGCAGCCCACCGCCGCCGCCCTCGCCCTGGAGCCCACCGCTGGACATCGTCTGGCTGTTCGGCCTGGTGGCCGTGGCCGTGGCCCTGGGCGCCTACCCCATCGTGCGACGCCTCACCAAGCGGCTGGAGACGCTGCAGCAGGGCGTGGAACGCTGGGGCGCAGGCGATCTGTCGCGCCGCCTGCCGGAGGACGGCCAGGATGAAGTGGCCTTCCTGGCGCAGCGTTTCAACATTGCCGCTGGCCGCGTACAGGCGCTGCTGTTGTCGCACAAGGCCCTGCTGGCCAATGCCTCGCACGAGCTGCGCACACCCCTGACCCGCATCCGCATGGGCCTGGAGCTGATGGGCGAGCACCCCAGCCCCGCCGCGCGCAATGAAATCGCCCGCAACATTCAGGAGCTGGACCAGCTGATCGAGGAGATCCTGCTGGCCAGCCGGCTGGACGCCAGCACGGTCGATATCGGCACACGTGAACCAGTGGACCTGGTGGGCCTGTGTGCCGAGGAATGCGCCCAGACCGGCGCCGAACTCGACGTACCGCCGGGCTGCAGCAGCCTGGTGGTACCGGGCGTAGGCCGGCTGCTGCGCCGCGTGGTACGCAACCTGCTGGAGAATGCCCGCCGCCATGCGGCTGGCGAGGTCACACTGAGTCTTAGCCAGACCCCGAACATGGCCATCCTGCGCGTCTGCGACCGCGGCCCCGGTGTGCCGCCGGCGCTGCGCGAGCGCATCTTCGAGCCTTTCTACCGCCTGCCCGGCGCCTCCGAGCGCGATGGCGGCGTCGGCCTCGGCTTGGCGCTGGTCAAATCCATCGTCACCCGCCATGGCGGCAGCGTGCGCTGCGAAGACCGTCCGGGTGGCGGCGCCTGCTTTGTGGTGGAGCTGCCCCTGGCGGACTGAGCCCAGGCTGGCCGCGGCCCTGCCGCCACCGCCGCCCAGTTGCGGCGAGATGTCACCGGATGGACAAAAAACGCGGCCATATCCCCCATTTGTGGGATAGGCGCGCCGCCTCTTGATCGGTACAGTTCTCCCAACTGCTGTCACAGTCAAGAAGTTTCCGGTCGGTCCTGCCGCCAGCAGAGTGGGCAGACCGACGCGGCATCGAAGAATCCCAACGACGTCCTTTCGAGGACTTTCAAAGCCACCCTTACCGGTGGCTTTTTTTTATGCGCGCGGCTGCAATGTCTGCAACACCCGCTGCGGCGTGATGTCGTTCAGGCAGCGCAGGTGGCCCAGCGGGCACTCGCGCTCGAAACACGGCGCGCAATCGAGCGCCGGCTGATAGGCCGGGTCGCTCTTGAGCCAGATCACCTGGGCCTGGTCGCTCAGCGGCGGCGTATGCAGCGGGCTGCTGGAGCCGAACAGCGCCACCTGCGGCACATCCAGCGCGGCCGCCACGTGCATCAGGCCGGTGTCGTTGGTGATCACGCGGCGCGCAGCGGCTATCAGGGCAAAAGCCTCGTTGAGTGTGGTGGCCCCGGCCAGGTTGCGGCAGTCGGCACCACGGGCCAGCGCAGCGATCTCGGCCCCGAGCGCAGCCTCCTTGCCGGCACCGAGCAGCAGCACCGGGGCATCGAGCTGCTGCGCCAGCGCGGCAAAACGCGACGCCGGCCAGCGCTTGGCCGGGCCGTATTCGGCACCCGGCACGAACACGTAATAGCCGCCGCGCACCAGCCCCTGCTGGCGCAGTGCCGCGTCGATCGCGTCCGCCTCCACCCGCAGGCGCGGCCGGTCAACATCGATGCCGGCATCGCCGCTGAGCGCGGAGTAGAAGGCGACCATGGGCGGGCGCTGGCCCTTGGGCGGGTTCTTCAGCCGGTGCGTCAGCAAGCCAACACGCGCCTCGCCCAGGTAACCCACACGCTTCGGGATGCTGGCCAGAAAGGGCAGCAGCGCGCTCTTGAGCGAATTGGGACAGACATAGGCCACGTCGAAACAGCCCGTGAGGTCACGCGCCAGCGCGCGCCGCGCCTTGAACTGCAGGCCGCCATGGGCAAAGGGGAATTCGATCACCTCAGCCACCTGCGGCATGGCGCGGTAAACCGGCGCCACCCAGGGCAGCGCGCCCACCGTCAGCCGTTCACCGCGGGCCGCCAAGCGGCGCAGCAGCGGCTCGGTCATGACCGCGTCGCCGATCCACTGCGGGGCAATGATGAGTGAGGAGGTCACGCGACGATCATGCCGATTGCGTGGGCTGCCGCGGAGCCGGCTCTGCCGGGTCGCTGGCGGCGCCCCCTGGAGGGGGAGGCGACCACAGGTCGACTCCGGGGTGGCTCAATGTCCAGCAGCGAAATGCTCACCCGCCTTGAGCTTGTAGACCGTGCCGCAGTAAGGGCACTTGGCCTCGCCGGTACGCGCCACGTCCAGGTAGACCTTGGGGTGGCTGCTCCACAACTTCATATCGGCCTGCGGATTGGGGCAGTAGACACCACCCTGGTGGTTCAGGTCCTTGGCCAGCAATTCAACCGTCTGTTTGCTCATGTTTCAAACCTTCGTCAACCAATGGGCGTACTTCGGATTGCGGCCGTTGACGATGTCGAAGAAGGCGTTCTGGATCTTCTCCGTGATCGGGCCGCGCGAACCGAAGCCGATCTCCACGCGATCGAGTTCGCGGATCGGCGTCACTTCGGCCGCGGTGCCAGTGAAGAAGGCCTCGTCAGCGATATAGACCTCGTCACGCGTGATGCGCTTTTGCACGATCTCCAGGCCCAGGTCCTTGGCGATGTGGAAGATGGTGTTGCGCGTGATGCCGTTCAGGGCACCGGCCGACAGGTCCGGCGTGTAGATCACGCCGTTCTTGATGATGAAGATGTTCTCGCCCGCGCCTTCCGACACGAAGCCCGAGGAATCGAGCAGCAGCGCCTCGTCATAGCCGTCGTCCGTGGCCTCCATGTTGGCCAGGATGGAGTTGCTGTAGTTGCTGACCGCCTTGGCCTGCGTCATGGTGATGTTGACGTGGTGGCGGGTGTAGCTGGAGGTCTTGACGCGGATGCCGCGCTTCAGACCTTCCTCGCCCAGGTAGGCACCCCAGGCCCATGCGGCGACCATCAGGTGGATGGTGTTGCCCTTCGGGCTCACGCCCAATTTCTTGTCGCCGATCCAGGTCAGCGGACGCAGGTAGCAGCTCTCCAGCTTGTTCTCGCGCACCACGGCCTTCTGCGCCTCGTTGACCTGCTCCATGGTGAACGGGATCTTCATGCGCAGGATCTTGGCGCTGTTGAACAGGCGCTCGGTGTGCTCCTGCAGGCGGAAGATGGCCGTGCCGTTGACGGTGTTGTAGGCCCGCACGCCCTCGAAGGCACCGCAGCCGTAGTGCAGGGTATGGGTCAGCACGTGGATCTTGGCATCACGCCAGTCCACCATCTGGCCGTCCATCCAGATTTTGCCGTCACGGTCGGACATCGAGGGGGGTAGGGAGCTCATCGGTTCTTTCCTTGCTGGGCTTGCGAGAGGCGGATGCCTGTCGGCAGGTAAAAATAAGATTTTACGGGGCCGGCGTGGCCGGGGATGCGGCGGGGGCAGTCTCGGCCGGGGACGGGCGCTGCAGCTCCCAGCGCACCAGCTTGCCACCCAGAAACTCACAGGTCACCGACGAGTCCGAGCCGTCGGTCCAGCGGAACAGCTCGGGCTGGCTGTCCTTCGGGCTGGTGAGTACGCCCAGCGCGCGGGTCATGGCCACCACATGCAGCAGCGTCATGCCAGGCTTGAGCCTGGCATTGAGCATGACCGCGCTGTCGACAAAACCAAGCGGCCGGTCGGCAGCACGCTTGAGCACCTGCAGCATGCGGGTGAAATGCAGCAGCAGCCACATGACCAATGCGCCGACGGCAATGGCCACGCCGGGCCAGCCGTAGGCGCGGTACGCCGCCACCACCAACACCACACTCAGGAGTGGCACAAAGATTTTCTGGATTTGCATGCCGCGATTTTGACGCACGGCGCGCCGTACCCGGCTCAGCCGGCGGACGCCCCGGACCAGCGGACCGTGACCGCCAGCCCGCCCAAGGCGTCGGAACGGACCACCTCCAGCTGCGCTCCTGACACCGCCGCAATGCGCTTGACGATGGACCAGCCCAGGCCGCTGCCCGGTCGCTCATGCCCGGGCACGCGGAAGAAGCGTTCCCCCAGACGGGCCATGTCCGGCTCGGACATGCCCGCGCCGCTGTCTTCCACGCGCAGCATAGCCGCCCCCTGCGCTTGCGCCACCGTCACCCGGATCTGCGCCCCGTCGGGGCTGTAGCGCATCGCGTTGTCGATCAGGTTGCGCAGCAGGACCCCCAGCAGCACGGAGTTACCGGTGACGCGGCACGGCACTGGCGCCTCCAGGGCCAGGGTCTGCTGCCGCGCCAGCGCCAGCGGCGCCAGTTCGGCTGTCACCTGGCGCGCCAATGCCCCCAACTCCACCGGGGCCGCTTCCTCGGCGGGGGCGGCCTCCAGGCGCGCCAGCGTCAGCAACTGCTCCACCAGCCGGGTGGCGCGGTCGCAACCGGCCAGCGTGGCCTGCAAGGCGTGCTGCCGCTGCGTATCGTCTGCGCCAGCACCAAGCGCCACCTGGGCTTGGGCTCGGATGGCGGCAATCGGGGTGCGCAGCTCGTGCGCTGCATCGGCCGTGAAGCGGCGCTCGGACGCCACCATGCGGTCGATGCGCTCGAACAGGCCGTTGAGCGCCAGCACCAGCGGCTGCATCTCCACAGGCAGATCGTCCAGCACCACCGGCTCCAGTGCCTCAGGGCGCCGACGGCGCAGGGCATCGCTCAGCTGGCGCAAGGGCAGCAGGCCCTGGCGCACCGCCCACCAGCCGGCCAGCGCCAGCAGCGGCAAGGCGAAGACCAGAGGCCACAACACGCTGCGCAACACGGCCCAGAGAATGGCGCTGCGCGAAGCGATCTGTTCGCCCACGTACACCTGCACATCACGCTCATGCCCCTGCGCGGCAAAGACGCGCCATTCGACGCCATCGCCCAGGTGCACCGTGGTGAAGCCGCGGTGGATGTCGGCCATCGGGGTCAGGCCCGCATTGGCAGAGCGCATGGTGAGTTGCCCCTCATGGAAGACCTGGAACGCCACCCGGGGTGCGTATTTGTGCAGGGACGGCGCATCGGCCACCTCGTCATCGTCGTCATGGTCCATCTCACCGCCCTGCTGCACCACCAAAAGGGCTGCCGCCTGGGCCAGGTGGCCGTCCAGCAGTTCGTCGAGTTCATGGCGGGCATCGGCCCAGGTCATGACTGCGGCGCCGAGCCACACCACGGTCACCAGCCCCAGCACCAGCGCCAGCAGGCGCGCCTGCAGCGAGCGCAGTGAACGCAAGCCGTTCATGCGGCCTCCATGTCGCGCAGCACGACGTAGCCCACGCCGCGCACCGTCTGGATCAGGTCGGGTTGCAGCTTGCGGCGCAGATGGTGGATGTGGACCTCCACCGCGTTGCTGTCCACCTCGTGGCCCCAGCTGTAGAGCTGCTCCTCCAGCTGCTCGCGCGACAGGACGCGCCCGGCGTTGCGCATCAGCGCATGGAGCAGGTCGAACTCCCGTGTGGAGAGCGCCACCGCCTGTCCGTTCAGGCTGACGCGGCGCGCCGCCGG
Source organism: Curvibacter sp. AEP1-3 (assembly GCA_943369035.1). Lineage (GTDB taxonomy): Bacteria > Pseudomonadota > Gammaproteobacteria > Burkholderiales > Burkholderiaceae_C > Hylemonella. The sequence goes on along the minus strand of CALRMF020000002.1, from coordinate 14,546 downwards.
CTCCAGCACCACCGCACCGCTGCGCAAGCTGCCCTGCAGCTGGCCGTGCGCCCGCCGCACCAGGGAACGCAGGCGCGCGCCCAATTCATGCAGGTCCACCGGTTTCACCACGTAATCGTCCGCGCCCAGGTCGAGGCCGCGGATGCGATCGGGCACTGCGTCGCGCGCGGTCAGCACCAGCACCGGCGTGGCCACGCCGCGTACGCGCAACGCCTGCAGCACCTCCAGGCCGTCCTTGCGCGGCAGGCCGAGATCGAGCACGCCGGCGGCGTAGACGCCGGAGGCCAGCTCACGCTCGGCGGCTTCACCATCACGCACCCAGTCCACCTGGAAGCCGAGCTGGCGCAGGCCAGCCCGCAGGCCATCGCCCAGCATCGGATCGTCTTCCACCAGCAGGATGCGCATGTCTCTGGCCTCGGCCCTTGTTCAGCAGACGCTATTCTTGCACCGTGCAACGCTCAGTCATCGTCATGGCCGTGCCGCGCCGACTGGCTCCAGGCGGCGGCAGAAATCAGCCCGCTCGGTGACTGCTGCCACTCCCAGGCCCAGAAGGCCAACACCGCAGCCAGCAGCAGGGCGGCCAGCCAGCCATGGTTGCGCGGCACCAGGTCAGGGACGCGGCCTTCGACCCGACCACTGATCATGGGCAGGGCCATGTTCTTGCGGCGCAGGACGCTCAGGGCGGCCATCAGTGCCAGATGTCCCAGCACCACCAGCAGGAAGGCATTGCCCACGGCTTCGTGCACTTCTTCCAGCCAGTCGCCACCCCACTCGTTGTAGGTGGCGTAGCCCGACAGGGTGAGCGGCAGCACCAGCACCAGCAGGCTCACCACCGCCAGCGCCATCAGCAGGTACTGGCCCTGCCGCCAGTTCACCGCGCCGATGCCCGTGCCGCGCACGGCCGACAACGTCGACTGCGCCCACTGCGGCCATCCCCCAAGCTTGCGCAGCAGCAGCGACAGGCGCGCCGGCCGCGGACCGATCAGGCCATAGATCACACGGAACGCCAGCAGCCCGGCCATGGTGTAGCCCAACGTGACGTGCAGCAGGCGCCAGCGCTCGCCGTCGGCCGTGAGGTAGGCACCCAGGAAGCTCAGGGCAAACAGCCAGTGGAACATGCGGGTCGGCGCGTCCACCACGCGGCGCGTGGGTGTGCCGGCCGGGCGAGCCGCGGCGTTGGTCTCGTTCAGCGAAGTCGCTGCATTCATGGTGGATACCTCCGGTGTTCAGTTGGGCCAGTGACGGCGAAAGCGCTCGTCCAGCCCCTTGGGGAAAGTGATCTCCCGCTCCCTGAAGCTGCCGCTGTCGGCCCTGCTGTGACAGGCAGCGCAATTGGCAGGGCTCTTGACCACGGGGTGCTTCCAGATCAGCGGATCGACCTCGCGGTGCTTGCGCACAAACCAGGCGGATGCGGTGATGCGATCCTGCGGCGGCACCTCGCGCACACGCTTGTAGGTGCCGGCATGCGTCTGCAGCCAGCCGCCGATCTCGCGCACACTGGCGGCATCCAATGAGGCATCGCTGCCGTAGTGCTTGTCGAGCGAACCCATCAGCCGCTGCCAGGAGACGGCCGGCAGCATGCCCGGCGGGTAGGCGATATGGCAAGCCGCGCACTCCTGCTGGTACTTGGGCAGCAGCGGAACGCGGGTGCCGCCGTCATCGGCATGCGCCAGCGTCGCGCAGAGCAGCACGCCGGCCAGCGCGAGTCGGTGCAGGTCAGGTCGTTTCATAGCTGGTCTCTGTCGTCACGGGGTTGCCGCTCAAGGCTTGAGCGTCAGCAGCCAGGCCAGCACGTCGGCCTTCTCGCCGGCCGTGCACGCACGGCCCAGCACGTCGTTGCAGTTGCGCTTGAACCATTTCTCGGTCTTGGCCTCGTCGGTAAAGCGCTGGGGATTGAACGCGGGGGCCAGCGGCGCGATGGCCTTGCCGGTGCTGGCGTGCTTGCCTTCCGTACCAGGCATGCTGGCATGGCAGGAGGCGCAACTCCATTCCTGGCCGTGCCGGCTGGTGAAGAACTGCTGTCCGCGGGCCGGCTGCGCGGGCGCGCCGGCCTGGGCCACGTAGCCGGCCAGTTGCGCGGCCGGCGTAGCCGCCTGCGCCAGGGAAACCGTGGCGACACCGAGCAGAACCCCGATGCGCACCCATGACGTCAATGTGTCCATAGAACCTCCATGGACTTCATCGTAGGCAGGCCGGATTAAGCTTTTCTTAACGCAACCGCAACAGACTAGGCTGGTTCATCCGGCGGGGTCTGGCGCGGCCGGTCGCTGTGCGAGACGGTGTAGCTGTCGGCAGCGTAGGCCGGGCCTTTCATCACCATCACGATGGCACAGCCGATGGCGGCCGTGACCACCAGCGACAAGTGGAACAGCACGAGTCCGAACACGATGTAGTCGGCCATCTGCAGCCGGCGCAGACCGGCCGCCGTGGAGGCGTCCACCAGCCAGTGCAGTGCCGCCAGCGCCAGCAAAGGCAGGACCGTGCCCACCAGCCAGATCAGCGGCAGCTTGCGCCACAACGTCCACTCCCATCCCGTCGCGGCGCGACGTGAGCCGGGAAGTTTGCGCAGCCAGTTCATGGGACGGTTTTGAGGCGGTGACGAGCCGAAGGGTGCAGATGATTTTGCGCCAAAGTCCCGCCTGATGATTGATGCATGTCAAGACACCCGCGTGCTCCGCTTGGTGGGGAGCGTCGGCAGCGCTATTCTCGAAAGCGAATCGCATCACAACGGGAGTTTCCATGCAACGATCCACCCTGCTTCTGGCTGGCGCCTTGGCGCTGGTCACTTTCACCCATGTGGCCATCGCCCAGACGGCCGAGGCCAAGGCCCAGTACGCGGCGGACAGCCGGGCCGCCAAAACCCGCTACGACAACGACCTCAAGCTGTGCGCGGACGAGCCCTCGTCCAGCGCCCGCTTGCAATGCCGGCGTGACGCCAAAACCGAGTACGACAGGGCACTGGCCGAGGCCAAGACACGCATGACAACCAGCAGCACCGCCACCCGCGCGGCACCGACAGCCACCACGGCAACGCCCGCACCCACCCAGGTGACCTGCCCCGACTGCGGCAAGGTGGTGTCGATCAATGTGGTGGAAAAACAGGGTGAAGGTGGCGCCATCGGCATCATCGGCGGCGGTGCGGCGGGCGCGCTGCTGGGCCAGCAGATCGGCCAGGGCGCGGGCAAGGACCTGGCCACGATCGCCGGTGCTATCGGCGGCGCCTATGCCGGCAAGAAGATCGAGGAGAAGGTGCGTACCCACAAGGTCTGGCACGTGACGGTGCAGTACCAGGACGGCAACCGCCGCAGCTTCGAGTTTGCGCAGGACCCGGGCCTGATCGTCGGTGACAAGGTACGCAACGCGGGCGACACCATCGTGCGCGACTGACGCCGCAACTGCACTGAGCTGCGCTGGCCTCAGGCCAGCGCGCGTACCACTTCCAGTGCCTGCTCCACCCGCTCCACAGCGTGGATGGTCAGGCCCTCAATGGCCTTCTTCGGCGCATTGGCCTTGGGCACCACGGCCACGCTGAAACCCAGCTTGGCAGCCTCCTTCAGCCGTTCCTGACCGCGCGGCGCCGGCCGCACCTCGCCCGCCAGCCCCACTTCGCCGAAGGCGATGAAGCCCTTGGGCAGCGCCTTGCCGCGCAGGGACGAGGTGATGGCCAGCATCACCGCCAGGTCGGCTGCCGGCTCGCTGATGCGCACGCCGCCCACGGCGTTGACGAACACGTCCTGGTCCATGCAGGCCACACCGGCATGGCGGTGCAGCACCGCCAGCAGCATGGCCAGGCGGTCACGCTCCAGGCCGACCGACAGGCGCCGTGGCGACGGGCCACCGCTGTCCACCAGCGCCTGGATCTCGACCAGCATCGGCCGTGTGCCCTCCAGCGTGACCATGACGCAGCTGCCCGGCACTGGCTCGGCGTGCTGCGAGAGGAAGATGGCGCTCGGGTTGGTCACGCCCTTGAGGCCTTTTTCCGTCATGGCAAAGACGCCGATCTCGTTGACGGCACCGAAGCGGTTCTTGATGGCGCGGATGAGGCGAAAACTCGAATGCGTGTCGCCCTCAAAGTACAGCACGGTGTCCACCATGTGCTCCAGCACACGCGGACCAGCCAGCGCGCCCTCTTTGGTGACGTGGCCCACCAGCACGATGGCCGTGCCGCCGGCTTTGGCGGCGCGCGTCAGGTGCGCCGCGCACTCGCGCACCTGGGCCACCGAGCCCGGCGCCGAAGTGAGCTGCTCCGAGTAGACGGTCTGGATCGAGTCGATCACGGCAATCGCGGGTTGCGTGGTCTGGATGGTGGCCAGGATCTTCTCCAGCTGGATCTCGGCCAGCACCTGCACTTGCGAGCCATCCAGCCCCAGGCGCCTTGCGCGCAGCGCGACCTGGGCGCCGCTTTCCTCACCCGTCACGTACAGAGTTCCCCCACGTTCGCTCACTGCGTGTAGCTCTCTGCCCCCTGAGGGGGCCTTCGCGCCTTGGGTCGGCCCGGCGGCGCTCAAGGTCTTCTGCCCTGCGCGCTGCATCGAGTCCAGCGCCTGCAGCAGCAGCGTGGACTTGCCGATGCCGGGGTCGCCCCCGATCAACACCACGCCACCTTCGACGATGCCGCCACCGAGCACGCGGTCCAGTTCGTCCTGGCCGGTCGGCGTGCGGTCGACGTCGGTGGCCTCGATGTCGGCCAGGGCGGTGACCTCGGCCGTCTTGGCCAAGGCGGCAAAACGGTTCTTCGCTGGGGCGGCGCTCTCGGCCACGGATTCGATCAAGGTGTTCCAGGCATTGCAGTGCGGGCACTTGCCCAGCCAGCGTGGGCTGGTGCCGCCGCACTCGTTGCAGGTGTAGATGGTTTTTTCCTTGGCCATGCGGCGCATGATACTGTATGCAATCACAGTTAGCGAGGTCACCGAGTGCTTTCAATCGCGGTAGAGTGCCAGCACACTCGATTCCCTAGCCACCATGAACACCCCGCTCAACCCCTTCAAACAGGCGCTGCAGCAGCGCCAGGCCCAGATCGGCCTGTGGGTCGGCCTGGCCCACGCCTACAGCGCCGAGATTTGCGCCGGTGCCGGTTTCGACTGGCTGCTGCTCGACGGCGAGCATGCCCCGAACGACCTGGGCAGTCTGCTGGCGCAGCTGCAGGCCGTGGCCGGCTACCCCGCCACGCACCCGATTGCGCGCGTGCCCTTCGGCCACGGCGAGGCCGGCGCCGCGCTGATCAAGCAGTACCTCGACCTGGGCGTGCAGACCCTGCTGGTGCCCATGGTCGACACGCCGGAGCAGGCTGCCGCCCTGGTGCGCGCCACGCGCTACCCGCAGGACGACGGTCTGGGCGGCATCCGCGGCATGGCCGGCGCACGCGCCTCGCGCTGGGGCCGCTACCCCAACTACGCCAAGGAGGCCAACGCGCAGGTCTGCCTGCTGGTGCAAGCGGAGTCACGCTCCGCGCTGGAGAACCTGGACGCCATTGCCGCCACGCCCGGGGTGGACGGCGTGTTCATTGGCCCGGCCGACCTGTCGGCCTCGCTCGGCCACGTCGGCAATGCCTCACACCCGCAGGTACAGCAGGCCATCGACGACGCCATCCGGCGCATCGTCAGAAGCGGCAAGGCCGCCGGCATCCTCACCAGCGACGAATCACTGGCGCGCCACTATCTGGCGCTGGGCGCCACCTTCGTCGCCGTCGGACTGGACACGCAGATCCTGGCGCGCCAGACCAGCGCGCTGGCTTCTGTCTTCAAGGCGGCGGGCAGCCGCTTGCCCGCCGCCACCCGCCCTGCCGATCCCACATGAAGGCGCCCCGGCCTGTCTGCCTCATCACCGGTGCCGCCACCGGCATCGGCGCCGCCTGCGCGCGTGAATTCGCCGCGCACGGCTGGGACCTGGCCTTGAGCTGGCTGGACGATGCCAACCGCGTCGCCCTGGTCGACGTGGCCACGGAGTGCGAAGCGCACGGCGCGAGCCCCCTGCTGGTGCATCTTGATGTGAGTCAGGACGACAGCTGCGCGGCCTTTGTGCAGGGCGCGCTGCAGAAGTTCGGCCGCATCGACGCCCTCATCAACTGCGCCGGCACCACCCGCTTCATCCCGCACGCGGATCTCGACGCGCTCACGCCCGAGGAATTCCACCGCACCTACGACGTGAACACCGTGGGTCTGTACCGCATGACACGCGCCTGCGCTGCGGCGCTCAAGGCCTCGGGCCGCGGCAGTGTGGTCAACATCTCGTCCATTGGCGGCATCATCGGCCGCGGCTCCTCCATGGCCTACGCCGCCTCCAAGGGCGCGGTCAACACGCTCACCCTCTCGCTGGCGCGCGCGCTGGGCCCGGAGATTCGCGTCAATGCCATCGCCCCGGGTTTCGTCGACGGTGGCCTGCCCAGCCGCGTGCTGGACGCCCCACGCCACACGCAGGTGCTGCAGGCGCAGCTGGATGGCGCGCCGCTCAAACGGATTTCGCAACCCGAGGAAGTGGCTGCGCTGGCCTGCTTCCTCACCGAACGCGCGCCCGGCATGACCGGCACCGTAATCCCCATGGACAACGGCCTGCACCTCAATGCCGGCTGAACGCAGGATGAACGCATGACCGAAACGAAAAAGTTCCGCTCCGCCACCATCTACGAAGGCACCATCCGTGCCACCACGCGCAGCTTCCTGCACGCACTAGGCCAGGACGAGGACGACATCGCGCGCCCGCACATCGGCGTCTTCCACACCGGCGGCGAGATGAGCCCCTGCAACCTCAACCTGCGGGATCAGGCCCAGCACGCCAAGACCGGCATCTACGCCGGCGGTGGCACGCCGCACGAGTGCCCGGTGGTCTCGGTGTCCGACGGCCTGACCATGGCGCATTCGGGCATGCGCTTCTCGCTCATTTCGCGCGAACTGATTGCCGACAGCGTGGAGGCCTCGGTGCGCGGCCACCAGTGGGACGGCATCTTCGGCATCGGCGCCTGCGACAAAAACCTGCCCGGCCTGATGATGGGCATGGTGCGCTGCAATGTGCCCAGCGTCTTTGTACACGGCGGCTCGGCGCTGCCGGGGCAGATGCCGGGGCCGGACGGGCGTGACCTCAACGTGGTCGACACCTACGAGACCATCGGCAAGGTGTTGGCCGGTGACGCCACGCAAGCCGAGCTGGACGCCATCAGCCGCGCCTGCCTGCCTACCGCCGGGGCGTGCGCAGGCCAGTTCACCGCCAACACCATGGGCATGGTGTCGGAGGCGCTGGGCCTGGCACCGATCGGCTCCAGCATGGTGCCCGCAGTGTTCAGCGAACGGGCCCCACTGATGCGTCGTGCGGCCAAACAACTCATGCAAGCCGTGATGGGTGAAGCCCCGCTGCCGCGCGACGTCGTCACGCGCAAGGCCCTGGAGAACGCCTGCGCCATCGTCTCGGCCACTGGCGGTTCGACCAACGCGGCGCTGCACATCCCGGCCATCGCGCACGAGGCCGGCATACAATTCCACCTGGACGACGTGGCCGAGGTCTTTGCCCGCACGCCGCTGATCGCCGACCTGCGCCCGGGCGGCAAGTACCTGGCGCGCGACGTCTTTTATGTCGGCGGCACCGCCGTCATCCTGCGTGAGCTGCTGAAGAGCGGCCACCTGCACGGCAACACGCTGACCTGGACCGGGCGGACCCTGGCCGAGGAGATTGCGGCGGCCAACGATCCCGACGGCAAGGTGGTGCGCCGCTTTGAGGACGCGCTATCGAAAGATGGGGGACTCGCCGTGCTCAAGGGCAACCTCTGCCCGGACGGTGCGCTGCTGAAGACCGCCGGCCTCAAGACCCTGGTGCACCGCGGCCCGGCCCGTGTGTTCGAATCGGAAGAAGAAGCCCAGGCCGCGGTCCAGGCCCTGCGTTACCAGCCGGGTGACGTGATCGTGATCCGCAACGAAGGCCCGAAAGGCAGCCCCGGCATGCGCGAGATGCTGGGCATCACGGCCCTGCTCTACGGCCAGGGCATGGGCGACAAGGTCGCGCTGCTGACCGACGGGCGTTTTTCCGGCGCCACGCGCGGCCTGTGCATCGGCTATGCCGGACCGGAGGCTGCCGACAAGGGCCCGATCGCGGCGCTGCGCGACGGCGACATGATCGCCATCGACGCCCGGCCGCCCGCGCGCAGCATCACGGTGGAGCTCGACGCCACGGAACTCGCCCGCCGCCTGGCCGATGTCAAGGTAAACACGGGGGTCGCCCGGGGCGGGCTGCTGGAAAAATATGCGCTCACCGTACGCCCTAGCCACCAGGGCGCGGTCACCCACTCGGGTGCCGTGACCTGGTTGCGCGACGCGTCCTGATTCCATACGCTCACCACCAGAGGAGACATCATGAGCATCACCCGTCGTCACGTGATTCAGTCCGTCGGGGCTTCGGCCCTGCTCGCCAGCGTGGGCCGCCAGGCCTGGGCGCAAAGTCTGGAATCGGTCAAGGTTGTCACCGGCTTCGCGCCTGGAGGCACCTCCGACACCATCTGCCGCCGCGTGGCCGACAAGCTGCGCACGGGCTACGCCAAAAGCGCCGTGGTCGAGAACAAGACCGGCGCCGGTGGCCAGATCGCCATCCAGGCCATGAAGGGTCAGCCGGCCGACGGCTCGCTCGTGCTGCAGACGCCCATGTCCATGCTCGGCATCTACCCGCACATCTACAAGAAGCTGCCCTACGACCCGGTGGCCGATGTGGTGCCGGTGTCGCTGGGCTGCACTTTCGACTTCGGCTTTGCGGTCGGTCCCGCGGTACCTGCGTCAGTTAAGACGGTGCCCGAGTTCCTCGCCTGGTGCAAGGCCAACCCGAACCAGGCCAACTATGGTTCGCCGGCCGCAGGCTCGGTGCCGCACTTCATCGGTGCGCTGCTGGGCCGCCAAGGCGGCGTGGATCTGAAGCACGTGCCCTACCGCGGCACGCAGCCCGCCATCCTGGACATGATCGGCGGCCAGCTGCCGGCCGTCTCCGGCCCGGTCGGCGAGTTCACCCAGCACGTGGCCGCGGGCAAGTGCCGCCTGATCGGCACCTCGGGCGCCAAGCGCAGCAAGTTCGCCCCCACCGTCGCCACACTGACCGAGCAAGGCTTCAAGGACATGGCCTTCAACGAGTGGTTCGGCTTCTACCTGCCGGCCGGCGCCTCGGCAGCCACGGTGCAGCGCCTGAATGCTGCGCTGCGCAGTGCACTGGCCGCGCCCGACGTGGTGGAAGGCCTGGCCGCCATGGGGCTGGAAGCCGCCTCATCCACACCGGCCGAGCTGGCAGCGCTGCTGAAGAGCGACACCGAGCGCTGGGGCCCACTGGTCAAGACCATCGGCTTCACGGCCGACGCCTGAGCTCACCCGACCTGAGCACCCGCAGACGGGCCTGGCGCCTGCCAGGCCCGTCTGGCCTCCCCGCGGCAGACTTCATCGGCAGGTCAAAATAGCATCATTGGCCACCGGAACGGAGCGGTTGGCGCTATGCATACAAGCCCGGAAAGCCTGAACTATGCCCAAGAATTTCAGCAAGGTCTGCATCTACGGTGCCGGCGCCATTGGCGGCTGGATCGGCGCCCGCCTGGCCGGCGCCGGCTGCCATGTGAACGTGGTGGCGCGTGGCGCCACACTGGACGCGCTGCAGCGCCACGGCCTGCGCTGCCAGCACGGCGCGGTGGAAACCACGATCACGGTACACGCCAGCAGCGACCCGGCCGAACTCGGTGTGCAGGATCTGGTGGTGATTGCCGTCAAGGCGCCGGCGCTGCCCGAGGTGGCACGCCGCATCGCGCCCCTGCTAGGACCGCGCACCGTGGTGCTGACCGCCATGAACGGCGTGCCCTGGTGGTTCCTGCAGGGCTTCGGCGGCACCTATGCCGGCACGGCGCTCAAGACCATCGACCCGCAGGGCGAGATTGCGGCGGCGATTCCCGCGGCGCATGTGATCGGCGGTGTGGTGCACGCCAGCTGCTCCCTCAAGCTGCCAGGCTATGTGCAGCACCACTTTGGCAACCGGCTCATCATCGGTGAGCCGGCCGGCGGCGAAAGCGAGCGCGTGATGCAGCTGGCCCAGCTGCTGACGCAAGCCAGCTTCGAGGTGGAAATCTCGCCGCAGATCCAGAAGGACATCTGGTTCAAGCTGTGGGGCAACATGACGGTGAACCCGATCAGCGCGCTGACCGGCGCCACCACCGACAAGATCATGAACGACGACCTGGTGCGCGGCTTCATCTCCAGCGTCATGCTGGAGGCCAAGGAGATCGGCGCGCGCCTGGGCATTGCCATCGAGCAGCAGCCCGAAGACCGGCATGCCGTCACGCGCAAGCTCGGCGCCTTCAAGACCTCGATGCTGCAGGACGTGGAAGCCGGCCGCGCCGTGGAGCTGGACGCGCTGGTGACCGTGGTGCATGAACTCGGCGCACTGACGGGTGTGGCCACGCCCTTCACCGATGCCCTGCTCGGCCTGGCGCGCCTGCACGCGCGCGAGCGCGAGCTGTATTGATGGCCCCCACGCTCAACCGCACGGCCTTCGTCACCCTGCTTCTGTTGGCCTGCCTTTTTGGCGCCAACCATGTGGCCGCGCGGCTGGCCTTCAACCACGGGCTGGACGTGGCCACCGCCGTCACCGTGCGCAGCCTGGTCACGGCCGCAGTGGTGGCATTGCTGGTGCTGTGGCAGGGCGTGCCGCGTCAGCTCGATCCGCGCCAGCGCCGCTTCCTGCTGCTCATCGGCGCGCTGGTGGCGGTACAGAGTCTGTGCCTGTATGCGGCCGTGGCGCGCCTGCCGGTGGCCCTGGCACTGCTGACCTTCAACACCTACCCGCTGTGGACGGCCGGTTTCGCCTGGCTGCTCTACCGCCACCAGCCGGAACGCGCGGTGCTGATCGCCATGCCGGTGCTGCTGGCCGGGCTGGCGCTGGCGCTTGATGTGCTGGGCGCGGCGTCGGGCCTGGGCGCGGCCGGGCAATGGAGCCGCATTGGCGTCGGCGTGGCTTTTGCGCTCACGGCGGCGGCCGTCTTCGGCGCCGCGCTGGTGCTGACGCAGCATGAAGTAGCCACGGTGGACGGCCGCGTGCGCACCGCCGTCACCATGGGCCTGGTCGGGCTGCTGGCGCTCGGTGGCGTGGCGCTGCAGGGCGGCTTTCACCTGCCCACCGCGCCAGCAGGCTGGTGGGGCCTGGCGTTGCTGACCTTCTTCTACGGCACCGCCTTCACCATCATGTTCACGCTGCTGCCCAAGCTCGGCGTGGTGGGCAGCTCGCCCATCATGAACGTGGAGCCGGTGGCGGCCCTGGTGCTGGCCTGGGCCTTGCTGGGCCAGGCGATCGCGCCGGTGCAGGTGGTGGGCGCACTCGTCGTCGTGGGTGCGGTGATGGCGCTGGGGTTAAGGAAACACCCCCAGGCTCCGCGCTCTGCGCGCGCTGCGCCACCCCCCTGAAGGGGGCAACGCCAGTGTCCCGGCTAAGCCGGTTCCACGGCGTTTCGCGGTTGGTTCACTTCGCGCAACCCACCTCGCGCTTGAATAAGCAAAATGACGACATGACGGCAGAAGTGATGGCGGCGGCGCTCAAGCTGGCCTGAGCGCTATCAGGCCACCGCTACCGGCACCCGCGGTGCCAGGGCGCACATCAGCTCGTAGCCCACGGTACCGCCGGCCTGTGCCACTTCGTCGATCGGCAGCACCGTGCCCTTGCTCGCCTGCCCCCACAGCGTGACTTCGCTGCCGAAACCGGCTTCGGGCACGGGCGTGAGGTCCACGGTGATCAGGTCCATGCTGACGCGGCCCACGGTGCGGGCGCGCACGCCGTCCACCAGCACCGGCGTGCCCTGCGTCGCCGTGCCCGGGCTGGCACGCATGTAGCCGTCGGCGTAGCCACAGGCCACCACGCCGATGCGCATGGCGTGCGGCGCAGTGAAAATGGAGCCGTAGCCCACGGTGTCGCCAGCCTGCAGCTGCTGCACGCCGATGATGCGCGAGCGCAGGCTCATGGTCGGCTGCAACGCCCAGTGGGCCGCGTCGTGCTCGGGGAAGTCGGGCGCGCTGCCGTAGAGCACGATGCCGGGACGGATCCAGTCGGACACCAAGCCGGGCGTCGGCCGGCCCCCCATGTGACGCAGCACGGCAGCGCTGTTGCTTAAGCTACGTTCGCCCGGCAAGTCCTGCGTGGCGGCGCTGAAGGCGGCCACCTGATGCGCGATGCCCTGTGGGCCGTCGGCATCGCTGAAGTGCGTCATGAGCGAGATCTCGTCCACCTGCGGCAGCGCATTGAGCCGCGTCCAGGCGGCGCGATACTGCGCCGGCGTGAAGCCGAGGCGGTTCATGCCGCTGTTCATCTTGAGGAAGACACGGTGCGGGACATGCGTCTTGTGCACCGCCAGCATGTCGATCTGCTCCTGGCAGTGCACCACGTGCCACAGGTCCAGGCGCGAGCACAGTTCGAGATCGCGCTGCTCGAACACGCCCTCCAGCAACAGAATGGGGCCGCGCCACCCGAGGGCGCGCACACGTGACGCCTCATCCAGTTCCAGCAAGGCAAAGCCGTCGGCGGCGCGCAAGCCCTCGTACACCCGTTCGATGCCGTGCCCGTAGGCGTTGGCCTTGACCACCGCCCAGGCCTTGGCATCCGGGGCGCTCTGGCGCGCGCGCGCCAGGTTGTGACGCAGGGCTTCGATGTGGATGGAGGCGGAAATGGGGCGCGACATGTGGGGATTTTGACATTGCCCGGCATGCTATAACCCGCTGTCGTTCGGATCTGCACCACCGCCACCTACACACCCGACCAGAGTCGCCCAGGCAGCCCCAGCCCATGAAACGCGGTTTCTACACCATCATGTCAGCGCAGTTCTTCAGCTCGCTGGCCGACAACGCCCTGTTCGTGGGGGCCGTGCAGTTACTGAGAAGCTCTGCGGCACCGGAATGGCAGCAGGCCGCCCTGGTGCCGATGTTCGCCCTGTTTTACGTGATCCTGGCGCCCTTCGTGGGGGCCTTTGCCGACGCCATGCCCAAGGGCAAGGTCATGCTGATCAGCAACACCATCAAGATCGTGGGCTGCCTGATGATGCTCTTCGGCACCCACCCGCTGCTGGCCTATGCCATCGTCGGCCTGGGCGCAGCCGCCTACTCGCCGGCCAAATACGGCATCCTCACCGAACTGCTGCCGGCTTCGCAGCTGGTCAAAGCCAACGGCTGGATCGAAGGTCTCACCATCGCATCCATCATCCTGGGCGTGCTGCTGGGCGGCCAGCTGGTTGGCCCCGCCGTGTCGTCGGCGCTGCTGTCGTTTGACCTGCCCGTACTCAACACCGGCATCGACACCGCGCCCGAGGCGGCCATCGCGGTGCTGATCCTCGTCTACCTGCTGGCAGCCTGGTTCAACACCCGCATCCCGCACACCGGCGTGGAGATGCGGCCCATGCCCGCCAACCCGCTGTCCCTCATCCCCGACTTCTGGACCTGCAACGCCCGCCTGTGGCGCGACAAGCTGGGCCAGATCTCGCTGGCCACCACCACGCTGTTCTGGGGCGTGAGCGGCAACCTGCGCTACATCGTGCTGGCCTGGGCTTCGGCCGCGCTGGGCTACAGCGTGACGCAGGCGTCTTCGCTGGTGGGCGTGGTCGCCATTGGCACTGCCGTGGGCGCCGTGATCGCGTCCGTGCGCATGAAACTGGAACACGCCACCAGCGTCATGCCGCTGGGCATTGCCATGGGCCTGCTGGTGATCCTGCTCAACTTCATTGACAACGTCTGGCTGGCCGCGCCCTTCCTGGTGCTGCTGGGCGGCCTGGGGGGGTTCCTGGTGGTGCCGATGAACGCGCTGCTACAGCACCGCGGCCACAACCTGATGGGCGCCGGCCGCTCCATCGCCGTTCAGAACTTCAACGAACAGGCCTGCATTCTGGGCCTGGGCTTCCTCTACAGCTTCTCCACCGGCATGGGCCTGTCGGCCTTCGGTGCCATTGCCGGCTTCGGTCTCCTGGTGGCCGGCTTCATGTGGATCATCCAGCGCTGGCACCAGCGCAACTGCCGCGAGCATGCGGAGGAAGTCCAGCACCTGATCGAGATCGCCAAGAACGATCACCTGCACGGCTGATGGCCGCTGCGCCATGCGCATGACACACTCGCTCGCCGCCTGGGGCCTGGTGCTCAACGCCTTCGTCTGGGGCGTCTCGTGGTACCCGTTCCGACTGCTGGAGGCCGAGGGCCTGCACCCGCTGTGGTCCACCGCCATCATTTACGGGCTGGCCCTGCTGGCACTGCTGGTCTGGCGCCCGGGCAGCTGGCGCGCACTGCTGCACCACCCCCTACTGTGGCTGCTGATGCTGGCCTCAGGCCTCACCAACGTCGGCTTCAACTGGGCCGTGACGGTGGGCGACGTGGTGCGTGTGGTGCTGCTGTTCTACCTGATGCCGGCGTGGTCAGTGCTGCTGGCCTGGGCCCTGCTGGGTGAGCGGCCGCACGCCAGCGCGCTGCTGCGCCTGTTGCTGGCACTCGTCGGCGTGGTCATCGTGCTCAAGACGCCCGAGTCGCCTTGGCCCGTGCCGCACACACTGCCCGACTGGCTGGCCCTGATGGGTGGCTTCA
>CALRMF020000001.1:0-43862 GCA_943369035.1 Curvibacter sp. AEP1-3 | reverse complement strand
AGGTCAGCGGCACGAACGCGCCGACCAGCGTGACCTGGTAGGCACCGGACACCATCTCGTAGATCGAGGTGCCCTGCATGAAGATGGCGTAGGCCAGCACCAGCGCGCTGAACACCAGCACCGTGATGCGCATGGTCTTGAGCTCCTGCTGGTCGCCCATGTGCGGGCGAAACTGGCGCCAGATGTTTTCGACAAAGGTCACGCTCGGTGCCAGCAACGTGGCCGAGGCACAGGACTTGATGGCCGACAACAGCGCGCCGAAGAACAGCACCTGCATGATGAAGGGCATCTTCTCCAGCACCAGCGTCGGCAGCACCTTCTGCGGATCGTCCTGCAACAGGACCTGGGCCTGCTCCGGCATGATGACCAGGGCGCTGGTCACGAGGAACATGGGCACGAAGGCGAACAGGATGTAGGCCACACCGCCGATGATGGGGCCGCGCGTGGCCGACTTCGTGCTGTCGGCGGACATCACGCGCTGGAACACGTCCTGCTGCGGGATCGAGCCCAGCATCATGGTGATGGCGGCGGCAATGAAGAAGACGATGTCCTTGAAGTTCGGCTCGGGAAAGAAGTTGAACATGTCGCGGCTGACCGCCAGCGCCACCACCTTGTCGGCACCGCCGGCCATGTGGCTGGCAAAGACCGCCAGGATGGCCAGGCCGCCGACCAGGATGATCATCTGGATGAAGTCGGTCACCGCCACCGACCACATGCCGCCGAACAGGGTGTAGGCCAGGATGGACACCACGCCGATGACCATGCCCAGCGGGATGCTGATGGCCTGCCCCGACAGCACGTGGAACACCAGGCCCAGCGCCGTCACCTGCGCCGACACCCAGCCCAGGTAGCTGACCATGATGATGAGCGAGCACACCACCTCGACGCTGCGGCCATAGCGCTCGCGGAAGAAGTCACTGATGGTCAGCAGGGTCATGCGGTACAGCCGCGCGGCGAAGAAGATGCCGACCAGGATCAGGCAGAAGCCCGCGCCGAACGGGTCTTCCACCACGCTGCCGAGGCCGCCGTTGACGAACTTGGCCGGGATGCCCAGCACGGTCTCGGAGCCGAACCAGGTGGCGAACGTCGTGGTGACGATCATGATGAGCGGCAGCTTGCGACCGGCAATCGCAAAGTCGGCCGAGTTCTTGACGCGTTTGGCGGCCACCAGGCCGATGGCAATGGTGACCAGCAGATAAACGATGACCAGCGTCAGCAGCACGGCTTGCTCCTCAGTCCTTTAAAAATTGGCCCGGATTATCGCGTCAGAACCAGTGGACGTGCACCAGCACCTGCATCACGACCAACCCCAATGCAAAACCGATGCCAGCGTAGGCCAGGCCCTGCAACAGGCGGTTGGTATGGCGCTGCTCGGCCAGCAGGGCCAGCAGCTCCCGCCGTTCGCGGTCCGGCTGCTGGCGCAGGTAGTCGTGCAGCAGGCGCGGCAGGTCAGGCAGCAGCTTGGCGTAGCGCGGCGCCTGGTTCTTCAGTTCCTCCCAGAAGCGGCGCGGCCCGATCTGGTCGGTCATCCACTTCTCCAGAAAGGGCTTGGCGGTGCTCCACAGGTCCAGATCGGGGTCGAGCTCGCGACCCAGGCCCTCGATATTGAGCAGGGTCTTCTGCAGCAGCACCAGCTGCGGCTGGATCTCCACATTGAAGCGGCGCGAGGTCTGGAACAGGCGCATCAGCACCATGCCGAGGGAAATCTCCTTCAGCGGCCGGTCGAAATAAGGTTCGCACACCGCCCGGATGCCCGCCTCCAGCTCGTCAACCCGGGTCTGCGGCGGCACCCAGCCGGATTCGATGTGCAGTTCGGCCACGCGCTTGTAGTCGCGGCGGAAGAAGGCCGTGAAGTTCTGCGCCAGGTATTCCTTGTCGTACTCGGTCAGGGTCCCGACGATGCCGAAATCAAGCGAGATGTAGCGCCCGAAGGTGGCCGGGTCGGTGCTGACGAAGATGTTGCCCGGGTGCATGTCGGCATGGAAGAAACCGTCGCGAAAGACCTGGGTGAAGAAGATGGTCACGCCGTCGCGCGCTAATCTCTTCATGTCCACACCCGCTTCGCGCAGGCGCGCGGTCTGGCTGATCGGAATGCCCTTCATGCGCTCCATCACCAGCACGTCGTTGTGGCAGAAGTCCCAGAACATCTCGGGGATCAGCACCAGATCCAGCCCCGCCATGTTGCGGCGCAGTTGGGCCGCGCTGGCGGCCTCGCGCATCAGGTCCAGCTCGTCGTGCAGGTACTTGTCGAACTCGGCCACCACTTCACGCGGCTTGAGGCGCTTGCCGTCCGACGACAGGCCTTCCACCCAGCCGGCCATCATGCGCATCAGGCTCAGGTCCTTCTCGATCACTGGCAGCATGCCCGGGCGCAGCACCTTGACCGCCACCTCGCGCTCGCGCCCGTCGCGGTCGCGCAGCTTGGCGAAGTGCACCTGGGCGATGGAGGCGCTGGCCACCGGCTGGCGCTCGAACTCAAGGAAGATCTGCTCGATCGGCTTGCGGAAGGCACGCTCGATGGTGGCCACCGCCACGTCCGAACTGAAGGGTGGCACCCGGTCCTGCAGCTTGGCCAGTTCCTCGGCCACATCGGGCGGCAGCAGGTCGCGCCGGGTCGATAGCACCTGGCCGAACTTGACGAAGATCGGCCCCAGGCGCTCCAACGCCTCGCGCAGACGCACCCCGCGCGGCGCATTCAGGTTGCGGCCTATGGAAACGATACGGGCGATGACGCGCAGCCAGGGCTTCTGGAAACTGGTCAGCACCAGCTCGTCCAGACCGTAGCGCAGCACGATCCAGACGATGAAGACGCCGCGCAACAGCCGCCTCATGCAGCGGCTCCCGCACCACCGCGCTGCACCAGCCACTGGCGCACGGTTTCTCCCAAGCGGCGCGCCGCCTGCCCCAGGGCATGGGCTGGCGCATCACCGATGATGCGGGCCAGGTCTTCCTCGACATCCCAGCGGACGTGGTCGACCAGCCAGTTGACTTCCGCGGCCAGCTGCACGTCACCTTCGATGCGCACGGCTGGCTTGGCGCCGGCCAGCGTCGACTGCACCAGCGCCGCAGGGGACTCCTCCGTCACCGCCAGGGTCAGGTCGGCCGCCTCGTCCGGGCCCGCGAGGTCGAGCAGGCCGGCTGGGGTCAGCAGCAACTTGAAATGGAACTGGCGCCAGTGGAACAACACCACACGCCCTTTCTGTCGCGCCAGGCGGACCATGGCTTCGGGCTCCTGCATCAGCACATGGTTGAGGAGCAGCACGACGCGGCGCTGGGCCTCCTGCACGGCCCACCCGGGGATCGGGGGCGGCTGCAGCGTGCTGCCGAGTTGCTGGAAAACGTCCTCCAGCAAAGAAAACGGGGACTGTGTTGCCATAGTCCCCGATTATCGATTGAAAAGAGTGGCGACTTACTGCAGCGCCTGCACGCCCGCCACCAACCAGCCACTGCTGCCGTTCTTGGGCTTGGTCATGTTCCAGACCTCGCGGAACGGGCTCGGACCCGCAGAGGGCTCCTCGCGAATCATGCCGGAGAACTCGACGCTGGCCATGTAGGCGTCGCCCAGATCCTCGATGCCCAGCAGCTGAGCGTCCAACATCACCACGTCGGTGCTGTTGACCGGGCCGCCGGTGTGTGCCTCACGCTCCGTCAGTTGCTGGCGGATCTCGTCCAGCATGGCGTCGGTCATCATCGAGCGCAGGGTCGCGAGGTCCGCCCGGTCCCAGGCGCCTTGAAGGGTGACGAAGTTGGTCTTGGCCGCCTGCAGGAAACCCGCGGTGTCGAAACCGGCCGGCACGCCCCAGTTCTGCGAACCGCTCAGGGCCGAACCGATCACGATGCCGGAACTGGCTTGCGCGCCGGTGGCGTCGAACGATGCCGTGTTGCGCTCCCACGGACGCGCCGAGGCGTCGTTGCCCACGTTCTCCGGACGGTAGGCCGGCGGCGGCGTCACGGCCTGGCCGGCAGCCGCCCCCTGGAAGGCGTAGGGGCTGCGGGCCGGCGGGGCCGCACGGCGGCGCATGAACCAGCTGAATGCCAGCATGGCCAGCAGCACGACCAGGCCAATCAGAATGAACTGGCCGAACGCCTCACCCAGGCCGAGCGAGCTCGCCAGCCAAGCCAAGCCCAGACCAGCCGCCAAACCGCCGAGCATGGCGCCCCAGGGCTTCTTCGGTGCAGCAGCCGGTGCCGCCGCCGGCGCGGCCGGCTTGGCCGGTGCCGCAGCATTTTGCGTTGGCGAGGCTGGCGCAGCGGGCGCAGTCGGCGCGGCTTCGCGCTGCGTCACGTTGCTCGACTGCTTGCCGACCGACTTGCCGCCACCCAGGCGCTTGGCCTCCGCATTCGCGGCACCAAGAGCCAGGGCCAGTGAGAGGGCCAAGGTCCAGAGTTTCATGTCTCGTCTCCGATCAATCCAACAGGTTCAGCAACAGTTACGGGGTGACAGCCTGAAATTACCGCAAATCAGGCTGCTCAGCACTTGATTCCAACATGCAAGGCCACAATCCCGCCAGTCATGTTGTGAAAATCCACATGACCGAATCCGGATTTGTGCATCAGGGTCTTGAGTTCTTCCTGCCCCGGATGCATGCGGATGGATTCGGCCAGGTACTGGTAGCTGTGCGCATCGCCCGCCACCAGCTGCCCCAGCTTGGGCAGCACCTTGAAGGAATACCAGTCGTAGAGCTTCTCCAGCGGCGGCGCCACCTTGGAGAACTCCAGCACCAGCAGCTTGCCGCCGGGCTTGAGCACGCGGCGCATCTCGGTCAACGCCAAGTCCTTGTGCGTCATGTTGCGCAGGCCGAAAGCCACGCTGACCAGATCGAAATGGTCGTCGGAAAACGGCAGCTTTTCGGCATCACACACCACCGTGGGCAGCACCATGCCGGCATCGAGCAGCCGGTCGCGGCCGACCCGCAGCATGGCCTCGTTGATGTCGGTGTGCACCACCTGGCCGGTCTTGCCCACCTTCTTGGCAAAGGCCAGCGCCAGGTCGCCGGTTCCGCCGGCAATGTCCAGCACGCGGTCGCCCTCCTTCAGGTTGGCCACCGTCACGGTGTAGGCCTTCCACAGGCGATGCAGGCCGCCCGACATGAGGTCGTTCATCACGTCGTACTTGGAAGCGACCGAATCGAACACTCCGCGCACACGTTTGGCTTTCTCGGCCTCGTCGACGGTTTCGAATCCAAAGTGGGTCTGGCTCATGGCTTCTTTCAGTGATGGCCGCAGCTGGCCCCGGCCTTCTGCGGCATCGGCGCATCGCGCTCGACGCCGGCCGCTTGCAGGCGCGCAAAATAATCGTCCCACAGCTTGTCCTGCTGCGAACCGAGGAAATAGAGGTAATCCCAGGAGTAGATGCCGCTGTTGTGACCATCCGAAAAGGTCGGCTGCACGGCGTAGTTGCCCACCGGCTCCAGGGCCACGAGGCTGACCCCGCGTTTGCCGGTCTGCAGCACCTCCTGGCCCGGGCCATGGCCCTGTACCTCGGCCGAGGGCGAATACACGCGCATCAGCTCGAACGGGATGCGGAAAGTCTGGCCATCGGAAAAACTGATCTCCAGCACACGCGACTTGCCGTGCACCGTCAGATCCTGCGGCGTCGGCGCGCCGGACTGCAAACCTGCCATCGGGGTACCACCTGTCGTTAGAAAAGCCGGATTATCCCAAGGCGCCCGGCAGCGCCGCCAAGGTGTGCCGGATGGCCTCATCCACATCAGGCAATTGGCCGCGCAACCGCGCCAGCGCTGCGACGTCGGCCGTGCGCACCGCCGCACACCAGACCGGGGCCGGGAAATGGCTGTCCCAGTCGAAGCGCGCGATCACGTGCCAGTGCAGGTGCGGCACCACATTGCCCAGGGTGGCCAGGTTGATCTTGGTCGGCTGCAGACGTTCACGCAGCACCCGCTCGATGCCGGTCACCGCCTCCATGCACAGCGCACGGTCCGTCGGCGAAAGATCGGAGAACTCGGCCACATGGTCGTTCCACACCAGGCGGTAGAAGGCCGGGAAACCGGCCTCCTCGGCGCGGATGACGCGGCAACGCGTGCCACGCCAGACGGGGACGCCGCCCTCGGTCTCGCACAGCGTGCAGCCAGCCACCCGCATGGCCTCAGACCAGCACGCGCTCGATGCCGCCGGCGTTGGCCGCTGCCACGTACTGCGGCAGCCAGTCCTCGCCCAGGATCTGGCGCGCCATCTCGACCACGATGTAGTCGGCCTCGAGCAGGCCGTTCTGCAGGTCGTTGCCATAGCGCGTCAGGCCCTGCAGGCAGCTCGGGCAGCTGGTCAGGATCTTGACGTTGTCCTTCTCGCCCGCCAGTCCGGTGGCGCGCAGCGCCGCCTCGCCCTTGCGGATCTCCTCTTCCTTGCGGAAACGCACCTGGGTCGAGATGTCAGGCCGGGTGACGCCCAGCGTGCCCGACTCGCCGCAGCAGCGCTCGCTCTTGAGCACGTTGTTGCCGGTGTCGCCCGCCAGCAGGGTCTTGACCGTCTTCATCGAGTCGCCCAGCTTCATCGGGTTGTGGCACGGCTCGTGGTACAGGTAGCCGCCCTGCTCGCCGCTGAGCTTGATGCCTTTTTCCAGCAGGAACTCGTGGATGTCGATGATGCGGCAGTCGGGGAAGATCTCCTCGAACTTGTAGCCCTGCAGCTGGTCATAGCAGGTGCCGCAGCTGACCACCACGGTCTTGATGTCCAGGTAGTTGAGCGTGTTGGCCACGCGGTGGAACAGCACCCGGTTGTCGGTGATCATCTTCTCGGCCTTGTCGAACTGGCCGCTGCCGCGCTGCGGATAGCCGCAGCAGAGGTAGCCCGGTGGCAGCACGGTCTGCACCCCGGCATGCCAGAGCATGGCCTGGGTTGCCAGGCCGACCTGGCTGAACAGGCGCTCCGAGCCGCAGCCGGGGAAGTAGAACACCGCCTCCGTCTCGGGCGTGGTGGCCTGCGGGTCGCGGATGATCGGCACGTAGTCCTTGTCCTCGATGTCCAGCAGCGCACGCGCGGTCTTCTTGGGCAGGCCGCCGGGCATCTTCTTGTTGATGAAGTGGATCACCTGCTCCTTCACCGGCGCAGCCCCGACGGTGGCCGGCGGCTTGGTCGTCTGCTTGCGGGCAAAGGCGCGCAACACGTCGTTGGCCAGGCGCTGGGCCTTGAAGCCGACGTCCACCATGGCCGAGCGCATGAACTTGATGGTCTCGGGGTTGGTGGCGTTGAGGAAGAACATGGCCGCGGCATTGCCCGGGCGCCAGGTCTTCTGCCCCATCTTGCGCAGCAGGTTGCGCATGTTCATCGACACGTCACCGAAGTCGATCTTCACCGGACAGGGCGAGAGGCACTTATGGCAGACGGTGCAGTGGTCGGCCACGTCCTCGAACTCCTGCCAGTGCTTGATGCTGACTCCGCGGCGGGTCTGCTCCTCATAGAGGAAAGCCTCCACCAGCAGCGAGGTCGCCAGGATCTTGTTGCGGGGGCTGTACAGCAGGTTGGCGCGCGGCACGTGGGTCGAGCACACCGGTTTGCACTTGCCGCAGCGCAGGCAATCCTTCACGCTGTCGGCAATGGCGCCGATGTCGCTCTGCTGCATGATCAGCGACTCGTGCCCCATGAGGCCGAAGCTCGGCGTGTAGGCATTGGTCAAATCGGCCGCCAGGCCTTGACCATCCGGCGCTACATGCTCCTGATTCCGTAGCAGCTTACCCTTGTTGAAACGCCCTTCGGGGTCGACGCGGCGCTTGTAGTCGGCAAACGGGCGCAGCTCCTCGTCGCTCAGGAACTCCAGCTTGGTGATGCCGATGCCGTGCTCGCCCGAGATCACGCCGTCGAGCGAACGCGCCAGCGCCATGATGCGCTTGACCGCGCCGTGCGCGGCCTGCAGCATCTCGTAGTCGTCGCTGTTGACCGGGATGTTGGTGTGCACATTGCCGTCGCCGGCATGCATGTGCAGCGCCACCCAGACCCGGCCCTTGAGCACGCGCTGCTGGATGGCGTTGCACTCAGCCAGCATGGGCTCGAAGGCCCGGCCGGTGAAGATGTCTTGCAGCGGCGTGCGGATCTGGGCCTTCCAGCTGGCACGCAGGGTGTGGTCCTGCAGCTGCGGGAACAGCTCGTCAACCCGGTCCAGCCAGTCCTGCCACTGGGCGCGCACCGTGCGCACCAGCTCACGGGCCTGGGCCACGCGCTCTTCCATCAGCTCGGCCGACGGCGCCTCGCTGGCATCGTCGGGCTTGCCGATGGTCAGCAGGTGCGTCAGGCTGTCCTCACCGAAGAACACCTCCAGCTCGTCACACAGCTTGAGCTTGTTGCGCAGGCTGAGCTCGATGTTGATGCGCTCAATGCCGTCGGTGTACTCGGCCATGCGCGGCAGCGGAATCACCACGTCTTCGTTGATCTTGAAGGCGTTGGTGTGGCGGCTGATGGCTGCGGTGCGCTTGCGGTCGAGCCAGAACTTCTTGCGCGCTTCCGGGCTGATGGCGATGAAACCTTCGCCGCTGCGCGAGTTGGCAATGCGCACCACCTCGCTGGTGGCGCGCGCCACGGCGTCGGTGTCGTCACCCACGATGTCGCCGATCAGCACCATCTTGGGCAGGCCACCGCGCTTGCTCTTGGTGGCGTAGCCGACGGCACGCAGGTAGCGGTCGTCCAGGTGCTCCAGGCCGGCCAGCAACACGCCGCTGCGTTTCTGCTCGGCGAACATGAAGTCCTTGATCTCGACGATGCTCGGCACCGCGTCGCGCGCATGACCGAAGAACTCCAGGCAGACGGTGCGGGTGTGCGCCGGCATGCGGTGCACCACCCAGCGGCTGCTGGTGATCAGGCCGTCGCAGCCTTCCTTCTGGATGCCGGGCAGGCCGGCGAGGAACTTGTCGGTGACGTCCTTGCCCAGGCCCGCCTTGCGAAAGCTCGGGCCCGGAATGTCCAGTCGCTCGGTCTTCACCAGGGTCTTGCCGTCGGCCTCGAAATACTTCAGCTCGAAGCTGGCCACGTCGGCATCGTGGATCTTGCCCAGGTTGTGGTTGAGGCGGGTGACTTCCAGCCAGCCCGCATCGGGCGTGACCATGCGCCACGAGGCCAGGTTGTCCAGCGCCGTGCCCCAGAGCACGGCCTTCTTGCCGCCAGCGTTCATGGCGATGTTGCCGCCCACGCAGGAGGCTTCGGCCGAGGTCGGATCGACGGCAAACACAAAACCGGCGCGTTCGGCCGCATCGGCCACACGCTGCGTCACCACGCCGGCCTCGGTCCAGATGGTCGGCACCGGCTGGCTCAGCCCGGGCAGCTGCACCATCTCGACCTCGGTCATGGCTTCGAGCTTCTCGGTGTTGATGACCGCGCTCTTCCAGGTCAGCGGCACGGCGCCGCCGGTGTAGCCGGTGCCGCCGCCACGCGGAATGATGGTCAGGCCGAGCTCGATGCAGCCCTTGACCAGGCGGGCCATCTCGGCCTCGCTGTCAGGCGTGAGCACGACGAAGGGGTACTCGACGCGCCAGTCGGTGGCGTCGGTCACGTGCGACACGCGGCTCAGGCCGTCGAACTTGACGTTGTCCTTGGCTGTCAGGCGGCTGAGGGTGCGCAGGGCCTTGCGACGCAGCGCGGCGATCTCCTGGAAGGCGGCGTCAAAGGATTCGACCGCGCGGCTGGCGGCTTCGAGCAACTCGCCCACCAGGGCATCGCGTTGCGGGTCGGCGTCGGGCGTGCGGCGCTTCTGCACCTCGCCCAGGCGGTGGTGCAGGGCCTCGACCAGCTGCTGGCGCCGCTTGGGGTTGTCCAGCAGGTCGTCCTGCAGATAGGGGTTGCGCTGCACCACCCAGATGTCACCCAACACCTCGTACAGCATGCGGGCCGAACGGCCGGTGCGGCGCTCCTCGCGCAGCTGGTTCAGCACCTCCCAGGCGCGGCTGCCGAGCAGGCGGATCACGATCTCGCGGTCGGAGAACGAGGTGTAGTTGTAGGGGATTTCGCGAATGCGTTCGTGGCCGTGCGGCGCCTCGCCGGACGCGTTCACCAGATGATCAAGCGGAGTCGGTGCGTTCATGGGAAATCTGGAATTTCAGCCAGAACGGAAGAACCCGGCTGAGGAGCGATGTTACCGCAGCGCAACATTCACCTGCCCGCCTCATGGTAACCCCGGGTCCCCGGCCGGCAGTGGCAGCGGTTTAATGAAACCGTAATCAGTCTGTCACACGGGCTGACTAGGCTCGACGCCTTGACTTAAGGAGGTTATCCGATGCGTTTCAAAGCGAAATTGGCGCTCGCCGCCCTTTCCGGCCTGTTGCTGGCGCCGGCCCAGGCCCAGACGGACATCCAGTGGTGGCATTCGATGGGCGGCGCGCTGGGCGAGTGGGTGAACGACCTGGCCAAGGACTTCAACGCCAGCCAGAAGGAGTATCGGATCATCCCTACCTTCAAGGGCAGCTACGACGAGTCCATGACAGCCGCCATTGCTGCCTTTCGCGCCGGCAATGCGCCGCACATCCTCCAGGTCTTCGAGGTCGGCACCGCGACCATGATGGCCAGCAAAGGCGCCATCGTGCCGGTGGGCGAGGTCATGAAAAAGGCGAACGTCACCTTCAATCCGGATGCCTACGTGCCCGCCGTGGCGGGTTACTACACCGCCCCCAATGGCCAGATGCTGAGCTTCCCATTCAACAGCTCGACCACGGTCTTCCACTACAACAAGGACGCTTTCAAGGCCGCCGGCCTGGACCCGAACAAGCCGCCCCGGACCTGGCCTGAAGTGGCCCTGGCGGCCGCCCAGCTCAAGGCATCCGGACACAAGTGCCCGTTCACCACCAGCTGGGTCAGCTGGACGCAGCTGGAGAGCTTCTCCGCATGGCACAACACCGAGTTCGCCACCAAGGGCAACGGCATGCGCGGCATCGATGCCCGCCTGAGCTTCAATGCGCCGCTGCACGTGCGCCACATCGAGAACCTGGGCAACATGGCCAAGCAGGGCCTGTTCGTCTACAAGGGACGCGGCAACGCGGCTGACGCCACGTTTGTCTCCGGCGAATGTGCCATGACCACCGGCTCGTCGGCGCTCTACGGCAACATCAAGCGCAATGCCAAGTTCGCTTCCGGCATTTCCACCCTGCCCTATTACCCCGATGTGGCAGGCGCACCGCAGAACACCGTGATCGGTGGCGCCAGCCTGTGGGTGATGGCCGGCAAGAAGGAGAACGAGTACAAGGGCGTGGCGCAGTTCTTCGCCCATCTGTCCAAGGCCGAGGAAGCGGCCAAGAGCCACCAGCGCACCGGCTACCTGCCACTGACCAAGGCCTCGTACGAGATGACCGAGAAGTCCGGCTTCTACAAGCAGAATCCCGGCACCGACGTCTCGGTCGAGCAGATGATCCGCAAGACCACCGACAAGTCGCGCGGCATCCGCCTGGGCAACTTTGTCCAGATCCGCACCATCAATGACGAGGAACTGGAGCAGGTCTGGGCCGGCAAGAAGTCGGCCAAGGAAGCGTTGGATACCGCCGTCAAGCGCGGCAACGAACAGCTGGAGCGCTTCCAGAAAGCCAACCAGGGCAAGATGTAACCGCACATCCGGCCTTGCGACACCGCCCGCGGGCACCCCCTGCGGGCGGCGAGGCCTTTGATGGATTCCTCATGGAAAAACGCGTCCGTTTCCAGTCTGCGTGGCTCCCCTGGCTGCTGGTGGCCCCACAGATGGCCATTGTCCTGGTTTTCTTTTTCTGGCCAGCTGCGCAGGCGCTCCACCAGAGTGTGCTGCAGCAGGATGCGTTCGGCACTTCCACCGAGTTTGTCGGCCTGGAGAACTTCGAGCGTCTGTTCAGTGACGAGACCTACCTCGCGTCGTTCAAGACCACGGCCCTCTTCTCGGTCCTGGTCGCCGTCTGCGGCCTGAGCATCGCGCTGCTGCTGGCCGTGATGGCCGATCGGGTGCTCCGCGGCGCTGCCCTCTACAAGACGCTGCTGATCTGGCCTTACGCCGTAGCGCCTGCGGTGGCAGGTGTGCTGTGGGTCTTCATGTTCGCCTCGCCGATGGGCGTGGTGGCCTATGCGCTACAGTTCGTGGGCGTGGAATGGAACCACATGCTGCGGAGCGACCATGCCATGGCCCTGATCGTGATGGCCGCCGTCTGGAAGCAGATTTCCTACAACTTCCTGTTCTTCCTGGCCGGCCTGCAGTCCATCCCGAAGAGCCTGATCGAGGCCGCCGCCATCGATGGCGCCTCGCCTGCCCGCCGTTTCTGGACCATCGTGTTCCCCCTGCTCTCGCCCACCACTTTCTTCCTGCTGGTGATCAATGTCGTCTATGCGTTCTTCGATACCTTCGCCATCGTCGATGCAGCCACGCAAGGAGGGCCTGGCAAGGACACTGCCATCCTCGTCTACAAGGTCTACTACGACGGCTTCAAGGCGCTGGACATGGGCGGCTCGGCCGCGCAATCGGTGATCCTGATGGTGATCGTCGTCGCGCTGACCGTGATCCAGTTCCGCTATGTCGAGCGCAAGGTCCAGTACTGAGAGCCGCGCCATGATCGAACGACGCCCCTTCCTCGACCTGCTGGCCCATGCCATCCTCATCATCGGCGTGGCCGTCGTGGCCTTTCCGGTCTACCTGACCCTGGTCGCCTCCACCCAGTCGGCCCAGGAAATCGCCCAGAGCCGCCCCTTGTCACTGCTGCCGGGAACCCACTTCCTGGACAGCTATCGCCTGGCCCTGCTCGGCGGCGAAACCTCTTCGGGCAGCAAGCTGCCAGCCGGCGGTCCCATGATGCTGGTCAGCCTGATCAGCGCGCTGGTGATCGCCATCGGCAAGATCGCCATCTCGCTGCTGTCGGCCTTCGCCATCGTCTACTTCCGGTTTCCGCTGCGCAATCTGGTGTTCTGGATGATCTTCGTCACCTTGATGCTGCCGGTGGAGGTGCGCATCGGCCCCACCTACGAAGTCGTCTCCAGCCTCGGGCTGCTCAACACCTATGCCGGCCTGACCGTGCCGCTGATCGCCTCGGCCACCGCCACCTTCCTGTTCCGGCAGTTCTTCCTGACCGTGCCCGACGAACTGGTGGAGGCAGCACGCGTCGACGGGGCCGGTCCGATGCGCTTTTTCAAGGATGTCCTGCTGCCGATGTCGAGCACCTCGATCGCGGCCCTGTTTGTCATCCAGTTCATCTACGGCTGGAACCAGTATCTATGGCCGCTGCTGGTCACCACCGACGAATCCATGTACCCGGTCGTGCTCGGCATCAAGCGCCTGATCGCGGGCGAGGCCTACACCGAATGGAACGTGGTCATGGCCACCGCCATGCTGGCCATGCTGCCGCCGGCGCTGGTCGTCATCCTGATGCAGAAATGGTTCGTCAAGGGCCTCGTCGATACCGAGAAATAAGAGACTGAACTCATGGCCTCCCTGACCCTCTCCAACGTCATCAAGCGCTACGGCCACGGCCCCAAGGCCAACCAGGTCATCCACGGTGTCAACGCCGAGATCGCCGATGGCGAGTTCATCGTCATCGTCGGCCCTTCGGGCTGCGGCAAGTCCACCCTGCTGCGCATGGTCGCCGGGCTGGAGGAGATCAGCGAGGGCGAAATCCGCATCGGTGCGCGCGTGGTCAACCAGTTGGAACCCGCAGAGCGCGACATCGCCATGGTGTTCCAGAACTACGCGCTCTACCCGCACATGAGCGTGTTCGACAACATGGCCTACGGCCTGAAGATCCGCAAGCTGCCCAAGGACGAAATCCGCGCCCGGGTCGAGAAGGCGGCCGGCATCCTGGAGCTCTCCCACCTGCTTGAGCGCAAGCCACGCCAGCTCTCGGGCGGCCAGCGTCAGCGCGTGGCCATGGGCCGCGCCATCGTGCGCCAGCCGCAGGTCTTCCTGTTCGATGAACCCCTCTCCAACCTGGACGCCAAGCTGCGCGCCCAGACGCGGCTCGAGATCCAGAAACTGCACCGCGACCTGGGCATCACCAGCCTGTTCGTGACCCACGACCAGGTGGAGGCCATGACACTGGCGCAGCGCATGATCGTCATGAACGGCGGCGTCATGGAGCAGTTCGGCACGCCGGAAGAGGTCTACCGACGCCCCGCCAGCACCTTCGTGGCCAGCTTCATCGGCTCGCCGCCGATGAACCTGCTGCGCGACGTGCCGGGCGGCCAGCCCGGCAGGGTGCTGGGCATCCGCCCCGAGCATCTGGCGGTGGGGGACCACGGCTGGGCCGTCGTGGTCGAGGCCTGCGAACTGCTGGGCGCCGAAAGTATCCTCCACGTCCGCCTGGGCGCGGAGCGCCTCAGTGTGCGCGTCGACGGCGCAATGCAGGCGCCCCTCGCCGGCAGTACCATCCATGTGCAGCCACGGGAGGACTGCATCCAGTGGTTTGATGCCGACACCGGAAAGCGGCTATGACTCGCCACCTGCCGCCCTGGCTCTACCCACGCTGGATCGCCCACCGCGGCGCCGGCCTGCTGGCGCCCGAAAACACGCTCGCCGCCATGCGGCTCGGCGCCAGCCATGGCTATCGCATGTTCGAATGCGATGCCAAGCTGTCGCAGGACGACGTGCCCTTCCTGCTGCACGATGCCACCCTGGAGCGCACCACCACAGGCCACGGCACCGCCGGCGACCTGCCCTGGCAGGCCCTGGCGCAGCTCGATGCCGGCCGTTGGCATTCGCCCGGCTACGCCGGCGAAGCGCTGCCTGCACTGGAAGACGTGGTCCGCTACTGCCAGGAACAGCAATTGCTGCTCAACATCGAGATCAAGCCGACACCTGGCACCGAGCGACACACCGGCGAGGTGGTCGCTGCGGCCGCTGCCATCTGGTTGCAAGGCGCCGCCGTACCGCCCCTGCTGACCTCCTTCCAGCCCGAGGCGCTGCAGGGCGCGCGCGACGCCGCGCCGCAACTGCCTCGCGGCCTGTTGCTGCACCAGCTCTGGCCAGACTGGGATCGGATCGCGCTGGAGTTGGGCTGCGTGGCCGTGGTCTGCCACTACCCGCTGTGGGACGCTACCTCCCATGCCAAGGCACGCGATGCCGGGCTGCGCACCCTGAGCTACACCGTCAACCAGCCCGAGGTGGCGCAGCGGCTGCTGGCACTGGGCGTCGACAGCCTCATCACCGACCGGATCGACCTATTTGCGCCAGGCGCGTGACAGCAGCCACTGGCTGCTGGCCAGCACCAGCACCAGCAGGCCGTAGGCGGCCATCTTGCCGTCACGCCCCAGCCACCACAGGCAGCCCTGCAGGACGGCCACACCCACTACAAAGTTGATAGCAATCTGCGCCCACCAGGCAAGGCCCGGGGTCGATTTTTTCCACAGAAGACGGGGCAGCCAAGGCAGCAGCAGCGCCAGCACCAGTGCCGGCGCGACGAAGTTCAGCAGGTGCAGCAGGATGTCGGTCAGGGTCATGCTGAATCAGCCGCAAAAAGAGGCCGGGGCTTGTTGCATGGCGAAATTTTATAATCCGGTCATGGCAGTCTGGGCTTTGGGCATCAATCACACGACCGCGCCGCTCGACTTGCGCGGC
This sequence comes from Curvibacter sp. AEP1-3, assembly GCA_943369035.1. Lineage (GTDB taxonomy): Bacteria > Pseudomonadota > Gammaproteobacteria > Burkholderiales > Burkholderiaceae_C > Hylemonella. The sequence continues at coordinate 28,372 of CALRMF020000001.1, read as the reverse complement.
CGGTTTGCCTTTGCGCTCGACCAGATCGGCCCCACGCTGCACGGCCTGCGCGGCGCGCTGTCGCGCCCACCCGAGGCCGCGCTGATCTCCACCTGCAACCGCACCGAGATCTACTGTGCCGGCGACCAGCTGGAGGTGGTGCCGACACTCGAATGGCTGGCCCACAGCGGCGGCGTCTCGCCGGCCCTGCTGCGCTCGCATACTTACCTGCTGGAAGACGGCCAGGCGGCGCGCCACGCCTTCCGCGTCGCCAGCGGACTGGACTCCATGGTGCTGGGCGAGCCGCAGATCCTGGGCCAGATGAAGGACGCCGTGCGCGCCGCCGAAGAGGCCGGCGCCCTGGGCACCACGCTCAACCAGCTGTTCCAGCGCTCCTTTGCCGTGGCCAAAGAGGTGCGCACCTCGACCGAGATCGGCGCCCATTCCATCAGCATGGCGGCCGCCAGCGTGCGTCTGGCCGGCCAGCTGTTCGAAGACCTGAGCCAGATTCGTGTGCTCTTCGTCGGTGCCGGCGAGATGATCGAGCTGGCGGCCACCCACTTCGCGGCCAAACAGCCGAAGGCGATGGTGATCGCCAACCGCTCGATGGACCGCGGCGAGAAACTGGCCAGCCGCTTCGGCGCCGAAGTCATGCGTCTGGCCGACCTGCCCAGCCGCCTGCACGAATTCGATGCCGTCATCAGCTGCACCGCCAGCACCCTGCCGCTGATCGGCCTGGGGGCGGTGGAGCGGGCGCTGAAGCTGCGCCGCCACCGCCCGATGTTCATGGTCGACCTGGCGGTGCCGCGCGACATCGAGCCCGAGGTCAAGGCGCTGTCCGACGTCTACCTCTACACCGTCGACGATCTGGCCGCCGTGGTGCAGACCGCGCAGGCCAACCGGCAGGCCGCCGTGGCCGAGGCCGAAGTCATCATCGACGCCGGCGTACAGAGCTTCCTGCACTGGATGGACCAGCGCAGCAGCGTGCCGTTGATCCAGCAGCTCAACGCCCAGGCCGACGAGTGGCGTGCCACCGAGATCGCCCGCGCCCGCAAGGCCCTGGCCCGCGGTGAGGATGTGGAGGCCGTGCTCGAAGCCCTGTCCAAGGGCCTGACGCAAAAGCTGCTGCACGGCGCCCTGGCCGAACTGCATGCCGGCGACGCTGCGGCGCGCGAACGCGCCAGCACCGCCATCCAGCACTTCTTCCTGCGCAAAGAGCGCTAGCGGCGCCCCCGCGCCCTGCTCGGTCTCCGGCGTGGTCCGGAGCGTTCCTCCCCGCTTTCCTGCCCTTCCATGAAGCCGTTTCTGCGCCAACAACTCGAACGCTACGCCCAACGCCTCGAAGAGCTGAACTTCCTGCTCTCGCGTGAGGACATCATGGCCGACATGAGCCAGTTCCTCGTGCTCTCGCGCGAGCACAACGAGGTGACGCAGATCGCGGGCCGCTATGCGCGCTACCAGCAACGCGAAGCGGACCTGACCAGCGCACAGGAGATGCTGGCCGACCCCGACATGGCAGCGATGGCGCAGGAGGAAATCAGCGCCGCTACGGCCGAACTGGCCCAACTGGAAGACGAACTGCAGCGCCTGCTGCTGCCCAAGGACCCGGACGACGCTAGATCCGCCTTCCTGGAAATCCGCGCCGGCACCGGCGGCGACGAGTCGGCACTGTTTGCCGGCGACTTGCTGCGCATGTACACCCGCTATGCCGCCTCCCGCGGCTGGAAGACCGAGCTGATGAGTGAGTCACCCAGCGAGTTGGGTGGCTACAAGGAAGTGGTGCTGCGCATCGAGGGCGACCATGTGTACGGCGACCTGCGCTTCGAGTCCGGCGGCCACCGCGTGCAGCGCGTGCCGGCCACCGAAACCCAGGGCCGCATCCACACCAGCGCCTGCACCGTGGCCGTGCTGCCGGAGCCGGACGAGGCCCAGGCGGTGCAGATCAACCCGGCCGACCTGCGCATCGACACCTTCCGCGCCAGCGGCGCCGGTGGCCAGCACATCAACAAGACCGATTCGGCGGTGCGCATCACCCACATCCCGACCGGCATCGTGGCCGAGTGCCAGGACGACCGCAGCCAGCACCGCAACAAGGCCAAGGCGCTGCAGGTGCTGGCCGCGCGCATCCAGGAAAAGGAGCGCAACGAGCGCGCCGCCAAGGACGCGGCCATGCGCAAGGGCCTGATCGGCAGCGGTGACCGCAGTGACCGCATCCGCACCTACAACTTCCCGCAGGGACGTCTGACCGACCACCGCATCAACCTCACGCTCTACAAGCTCGACCGCATCATGGAAGGCGAACTGGACGAGGTGGTGGCAGCCCTGCGCCACGCACGCGAAGCCGAACAATTGGCCGAACTGGAAGTGGGCACCGCCTGATCTACGGATCAAATCAGCGTCCCAAGCCGATGAAAAAAGCGCCGGCAGCTCCTTTTTTGATAGCAACCCCATGACCGTCACACAAGCCCTCGCCGCCGCCCAGGCCCTTGGCCTGGACCGGCTCGACGCCCAGCTGCTGCTGCTGCTGGCGCTCGGACGGCCGTCTCACGAACGCGCCTGGCTGCTGGCGCACGACACGGATGCCTTGACTCCAACCGTGCAGGCGCGCTTCCTGGCGCTGGCACAGCGCCGTGCCGCCGGCGAACCGCTGGCCTACCTGAGTGGCGTCAAGGAGTTCTACGGCTTGCCGCTGCAGGTGGATGCGCGCGTGCTCGATCCGCGGCCGGATACCGAGACGCTGGTGGACTGGGCGCTGGATTGTTTGCGCGACAGGGCCGCCCCGCAGGTGATTGACCTGGGTACCGGCAGCGGCGCGATTGCACTGGCGATCAAGCACACGCGTCCCGATGCGCAAGTGACCGCCGTTGACGCCAGCGCGGACGCGCTCGCCGTGGCAGGCGCCAACGCGCAGGCGCTGAAGCTGGCGATCGAATTGCGGCCGGGCCACTGGCTGGATGGCCTCACGGCGCGCTACGACCTCATCGTCTCCAACCCGCCCTACATCGCCGAGGACGACCCGCACCTGCCGGCGCTGCAGTACGAGCCGCGCCAGGCGCTCACGGCCGGCCGCGACGGGCTGGACGACATCCGCGCCATCGTGGCGCAGGCGCCAGCCCACTTGCAGCCCGGTGGCTGGCTGCTGCTGGAACACGGATGGGATCAGGCGCCGGCCGTGCGCGCCCTGCTCCAGGGCGCGGGGCTGGCCGAGGTGCAGTCGCGCCCTGACCTGGCCGGCATCGAGCGTTGCAGCGGCGGCCGGCTGCCGCCGGCCTGAGCCGCGACAGGCCCTTACTTCAGCTGCACGTAACGGCCGTCGCGGATCTCGGTGAAGAACACCTTGCGCTGGGTGTCGCCGTTGACGTCAAACACAATCTGCTGCTGCAGGCCCTGGTAGGGGCCGTTCTTCAGCGCGGTACTCTTGAGGCTTTCGCCCTTGCCGCGCTTCTTCAACGCTGTCAGCACCACGGTGGCGGCATCGTAGGCCGAGACCGAGCTGTAGCCCGGGTTGCGCTGAAAGCGCTTGTAGTAGGCCTCGGTGAACTCCTTGAACTTCGGCGATGCGTCGTCGCGATCGTAGTTCTGCACGATCAGCAGGCCCTGCACCACGTCGCCGCCGAGCTCGATCAACTGCTCGGTCGAGGCCCATTCGGACGCACCAATGGGCAACTTGGGCGCCTGCTTGCGCGCCTGCTGCGCCAGCCGCGCCACATCGAGCGCGCCGGAGATGAAGAACAGGCTGTCAGGCCGGCTTACCAGCATCTTGCGCACGATGCCTTCCCAATCGGCATCCGGGCTGGACTCGTAGGGGACGCTGGCCACCACGCCGCCGCCGGCAGCGGCCACCGCCTCGCGGAACTCGTTCAGCCAGGATTCGGTGAAGTTGCGGTTGCGCGTGTCGTAGGCCACCGCGATCTGGCGCTGGCCGCGGCTGACCATCACGCGCGCATAGTCTCGCGCGTTGTCGCGCGTGGTGCGGTTGATGCGAAGCAGGTTGTCGTCCTTGCCGTAGAAAGCCATCGAGGTGATGGTCGGGCTGACCTGGAAGATGCCGGCCGCGCCCGTGATGGGCACAATCACTTCGGCCATGCCGCTGGTGAAAGGACCGATGACCGCCTCCACCTTGGCATCCACCAGTTCCCGCGCCGACTTGGCCGCGGTTTCCTTGTTCTGGGCATCGTCTTTGGCGATCAGCTCCACCATGCGCCCATCCAGCCCGCCGGCGCGGTTGAACTGTTCCACCGCGAGAATGACACCGTTGAGACCGGACTGGCCGTTGTCCGAGTTGCGGTCGCTCAGACCGCCAATGAAACCGATGTAGACCGGCTGCTGCGGCCCGCAGGCGCTGAGCAGGCCACCCAGCAGCAGTGCCAGGGAGAACTTGGTGAATGAGCGTTTGAACATGCTGGCTTCCTCGCAAGGTCGATCGAATAGTCGATCGCAATGTTGCGTATTTTATCAATTTTGATACAATTTTCAATGCATATCATGCATGCCCCTGTCCCATCCCCCCTTGCTGCGGATGCGTCAACCCACGCCCGTGCGCTGCCCTGGCGGCAGCGCTGGCGCGCGGCCTGGCATGGCTCCTTGCGATTCCGCCTACTCGCACTCGGGCTCATGCCGCTGCTGGCGGCCTTTCCTTTCGTGATCGCCGTCATCGTGCTGGTGGGCGGCGAGCGCGCCCACGAACTTCTGTCTTCGAACCTGCGCGGCCACCTCGCCAGCAGTAACAACTACCTCGACCAGATCAAGTCCCAGGCGCGCCTGCGGGTCACCCAGCTCGTGCGCTCGGAGCGGCTGATCGAGCTGCTGCGGCAACCCGGCCGGCAACAGGACCTCGACCGTGCCTTGGCCACCGCCGCCGAGGGCAGCGGGCTGGACTTCCTGCTGGTGGCCACGGCCGACGGCCAGGTCGTCGGCGCCAGCACGGGCACCACGCCCAGCCGACGGCTGCCCGACTCCTACGTCATCCGGCAGGCCCGCATCGGCGTGGCCAGTGCCGCCTACGAGCGCTTCGATGCCGATGCCTTGTACGCGCTCGCACCGCGCTTTCCCGAGCAGGCATTGCTGCCGAGCCGCGACGCGGACGGCAACCCGACCCCAGGCGCGCCAGAGACGCGGGGGCTGCTGATCAACGCGGCAGCGCATTTCCCGCTGGCCGTGAACACACCGGACCTGATCCTGCTGGGCGGCATCCTGCTGAACCGCAATGCCCCCCTGATCGAGCACATGCGCGAGATCATCTACCCGATCGGTTCGTTGCCCGACGACGCCGAAGGCATGACGGCGATCTTTCTCGATGGCGTGCGCATCGCGGTCAGCCGCCAGCACCAGCAAGGCCAGCGCAGCGTCGGCAGCCGCATCGGGGACGAGATCGTCCACACCGTCATCGGCCGGAACCAGTCCTGGCAAGGCAAGACCGAGTTCAACGGCGAGACCTACCTGAGCGGCTTTGATGCGATCGTGGACGGCAACGGGCAGCGCATCGGCATGATCGGCGTGGGTTTTCCCTATGGCCCCTTCCAGCGCGTCATGCTGCTGCTGCTGGCCGTGGTGGCCGGACTGCTGGCGCTCACCATGCTCGGCCTGTCCTACCTCTTCATCCGCGCCGGGCGCGACCTGACGCAGCGGCTGCAAGCCATAGCACAGACCATGACGGCCGTCAGCGAGGGCCAGCGCCAGGCCCGGGTCGGCACGCCGGACCGGCCGGACGAGATCGGGGTGCTGTCCCACCACTTCGACGCACTGCTCGACACCATTGCCAGCCAGGACGCGCAGCAGCGCGCGGCCCAGCAGGCCATTGCCGACGAGGCCTCCCGCCGGCGTGCATTGTTCGAGCACGAACGCGACGGCGTGGCCATCCTCAACCTCGACGGCAGCGTGTTCGAGGCCAACCCCAAATGCGCCGAGATGCTGGGCTACCGCCATGAAGAACTGATGCGGATGCGGCTGACGGACTGGGACGCACGCTTTCGCCCGCACGAACTCGATGCCCTGCTCGGCAACGTCGGCACCGCCGGGCGCTTCTTCGAGACTGTGCACCGGCGCAAGGACGGCAGCACCTACGCCGCGGAGGTGTCGCTCAGCCGCGCCACCTGGGGCGAGCGCACCTTCGTCATTGCGCTGCAGCGCGACATCTCCGAACGCAAGGCCGCGCAGGCCGAACTGTCGCGCTACCAGCTGCAGTTGGAGGACCTGGTGGAGCAGCGCACCCGGGAGGTCAATGAACGTTCGGCCCAGCTCGATGCCATCTTCACCCTGAGCCCGGACGGTTTCGTCTCCTTCGACCGCCAGGGCCGGGTGAATTTCGTCAACGAGGCCTTCCTGCGCATGACCGGGCTGGACCGTACCGACCTGATCGGCCTGCACGAGGCCGCCTTTTCCGAGACGCTGGCGCGCCGCAGCCTGGCCAATGCCTGCTTCCCCGGCGTGGCCGCCTTGCGCGCGGCGCGCCGCAAGCTCGAGGAGGGCGGCGGCGAGGCCGCGGACCAGCGCCAGCAATTCGAACTCGCCGCACCGGCCAGCCGCGTGCTGGAGGTGGGGCTTCGCCTGTCGAATGCAGCCCAGGTGTCGCAGATCCTGTACTTCCGCGACGTCACGCACGAGACCGAGGTCGACCGCATGAAAAGCGAGTTCCTGTCCACCGCCGCGCACGAGCTGCGCACGCCGATGGCCAGCATCTTCGGCTACTCGGAGCTGCTGCGCATGAAGGAGTTCGATGCACCCAAGCGCCAGGAGATCCTGGCCACCATCTCACGCCAGTCGGCGCTGATGTCGTCGATCATCAACGAGCTGCTCGACCTGGCGCGCATCGAGGCGCGGCGCGGCAAGGACTTCGTGCTGGAGCGGGTGGTGCTGCAGGACATCGTGGCAGATGCCGTGGCCGGCTACAAGCCGCCCGAGGGACGGCTGCCGCCCGCGCAGGCGCCGGCGTTGCAGCCGATGCCGGTCAACGTCGACCGCAGCAAGATGCAGCAGGCCTTGCTCAACATCCTGTCCAACGCCTACAAGTATTCCCCGGCCGGCGGCGCGGTGCACATCGACTTTCGGGTGGCGCAAGGTGAGGGCGTGCCACGCGTCGGCGTGCAGGTGCGCGACGAAGGCATCGGCATGAACGCGGAGCAGCTCAGCCGCGTCTGCGAGCGCTTCTACCGTGCCGACGCCTCGGGCAAGATCCCCGGCACCGGGCTGGGCATGAGCATCGTGAAGGAAATCGTCGAACTGCACGGTGGCGAGGTCGAGCTGAGCAGCGCGCCTGGCGCCGGCACCGCGGTCACCCTGTGGCTGCCGCAGGCCTGAGGCGTTCGCCACGGGATTTGACGTACCTCAAGGTGCGCCCGTGCAACCGGCGCTATGGTGCAAGCTCGACCATCTCCCGCAGGGCCATCGTGACGACTGACGTCTCCATCGAGTGCATCCTCCAGCCGGACATCCTGACCTGCTCCGCCGACACGCCGCTGGCCACCGCCGCGCGTCGCATGGTGGAGGCGCGCTGCAGCTCCATCCTGGTGCTGGACGGCAACGGCAACGTGCTTGGCATCTGGACCGAGCACGATGCACTGACGCTGGACATGGCCGACCCACGGACCTTCCAGGCGCCGATCGCCCACTACATGAGCTCACCGGTCAAGACCCTGCTGGCCAGCACCAGCCTGGGCGAGGCGGCGCAGCGTTTTCGCGAAGAGCGGGTTCGTCACTTCCTGGTGGTCGACGAGGCCGGTGCGCGCAAGGGCATCGTGACCCAGACCGACATCGTCTTGAACCAGGGCATCGAGTACTACCTGTCCCTGCGTGAGCTGAGTTCGGTACTGAATCGGCGCCATGCGGTGATTGCCAGCAGCGTGCCAGTGCGCGACGCCGTTGCCCGCATGCACACCGATGGCACCGATGCCATCCTCGTGGCCTACGAGGACGGCAGCCACGGCATCCTGACCGAGCGCGACGTGATGCGACTGATCAGTGCGACCGTCGCCACCGTGAGCGTGGGCGAGGTGGCCAGCCGGCCGCTGATCTGCGTCGGCTCGGACGTGAGCCTCTACCACGCGCGCCACCTGTTCACCGACCGGCACATCCGGCATCTCGGTGTCACCGACGCCCAGGGCAAGCTGCTGGGCCTGGTGGCTTTTGCCGACATCCTGTCCAGCATCGAGCACGAGTACGCACACCGCCTGCGCGAGACGCTGAAGGAGCGCGAGCACAGCCTGGCCATCTCCCTGCAGCACCAGCGGCTGGCGGCCAAGGTGTTCGAAAGCACGCTGGAAGGCATCCTGGTCACCAATGCGCACCACGTGATCGAGTCGGTCAATCCGGCGTTCACGCGCATCACCGGCTACACGGCAGCGGAAGTGATCGGCAAGACGCCGGCCCTGCTGTCGTCCGGCCGACACGATGCGGACTTCTACCGCAAGATGCGAGCTGATCTGGAAACCCACGGCCACTGGCAGGGCGAGATCTGGAACCGGCGCCGCAACGCCGAGGTCTACCCGGAGTGGCTGACCATCAACACGGTGCGCAATGACCAGGGCGAGATCGTCAACTATGTCGGCGTGTTCTCCGACATCACCCGGCGCAAGGCCGAGCAGGAGCAGATCCAGTTCCTCGCCTACCACGACGGCCTCACGGGACTGCCCAACCGCGGTCTGTTCCTCGACCGGCTGCACCACGCGCTGGCGCACGCCCATCGTTCCCACACCCTGGTGGCGGTGCTGTTCGTCGACCTCGACAACTTCAAGCCGGTGAACGACACATTGGGCCACCACGTCGGCGACCGGCTGCTGCAGACCGTGGCCGAGCGCCTGACGGGCGCCGTGCGCGAGGCCGACACCGTCGCCCGGCTCGGCGGCGACGAGTTCACGGTCATCCTCGAATCGCTGGGCGATGCGAACGACGTGCCCCTGATCGTGCAGAAGATCATTGATGCCATCTCGCAGCCGATGCAGGTCGACGGCCAGGAGGTCATCACCACCGCCAGCATCGGCGTCAGCCTGTACCCGGCGGACAGTGCGGACGCCGACGACCTGCTGCGCCAGGCCGACACGGCGATGTACCGCGCCAAGGCCAGCGGACGCAACAGCTTCTGCTTCTTCGAACCCCAGCCGCCGGTGCCCGCGCAACTGGGCACGCCGGCCTGAGCCCCGCCGCCGCGCTTTTGCCGCGCCGCCCGCAGGGGTACGCCGAAAATGAAATAATTGCGACATTCCGGTTTTCAGGACACCTACCACCATGAGCGATACCCAACAACGCATCGACGAGCTCGTCAAGACCAACGACATCCTGCTGTTCATGAAGGGCAGCGCCAGCTTCCCGATGTGCGGTTTTTCCGGCCGTGCCGTGCAGATTCTCAAGGCCTGCGGCGTCGACCCCAAAGCCCTCAGGACCGTCAACGTGCTGGAGGACGATGCCATCCGCCAGGGCATCAAGGAATACAGCAACTGGCCGACCATCCCGCAGCTCTACGTGAAGGGCGAGTTCATTGGCGGCTCCGACATCATGATGGAGATGTACGAGAGTGGTGAACTGCAGAAGGTGATCAGCGGCCAAGCCTGATCCCCGCGCCCTCCGATGCACCACCGCGGCCGAACGGCCCCGGTGGTTTTTTCATGCCGGCGCCGATTGTGTGAAAAAGCAGACAGTCATCCCGCTTATCCGGGCTCCTGCGACTTGAGCCGCGCAACGGCTTGTGCTTGAATGAAATCGTGTGCAGCGGGCACCCGATGAGCACACGGTACAGCAGGAGTGAATGATGGAGTCGCATCCCTTGGTCCCTCACGAGCGCGGGTTTCGCCTGCCGATCGCGCAGGTGCGCAGCGTGTTCCAGCCCGACGAGGTGGAACGCAAGCTGGCCAAGCTGTCCGAGCGCGAGCACGACAGCCTGCGCAGCACGTACCAGCGCATGCTGGAGCGCGGCCCCGAACGTTTCCAGGTCAAGCCCTCCGGTGTGCCGGACATGGCGGCGCTCTACGACGACCTGCCCAACTTCACCGAGGTGCTGGACGACGTCAAGCGCCATGTGGCGCTGAGCCAGGACAGCCGCGACGGCCTGGAAGTCACGCCCATGCTGCTGCTGGGGCCTCCGGGAATCGGCAAGACGCATTTCGCCCGTCAACTGGCCGACCTGCTGGGCACCGGCATGAACCTGGTACCGATGAGTTCGATGACGGCCGGCTGGCTGCTCTCCGGCTCCTCCTCGCAATGGAAAGGCGCCCGCCCGGGCAAGGTGTTCGAGGCACTGGTGGACGGCCAGTACGCCAACCCGGTGATCGTGGTGGACGAGATCGACAAGGCCAGCAGCGACGCGCAGTACGACCCGCTGGGCGCGCTCTACAGCCTGCTGGAGCACGACAGCGCGCACACCTTCGTCGACGAGTTCGCCGAAGTCGCCATCGACGCCAGCCAGGTGATCTGGATCACCACTGCCAATGACGCGCGCAGCATCCCCGACCCGATCCTCAACCGCATGAACGTGTTCGAGGTGCAGGCGCCGACGCGCGAGCAGGCCCGCACGATTGCCCGCAAGCTCTACCAGTCCATCCGGCGCGAACACGACTGGGGGCAGCGCTTCGTGCCCGAACCGGGGGAGGCCTTGCTCGACCAGCTGGCGGAGGTGGCGCCGCGGGAGATGCGGCGTGCGCTCATGACCGGCTTCGGCAACGCCCGTCTGGCCGGGCGCGACGAGATCCAGAGCGGCGATCTGCCGCGCGCCGCCACGGCCCGGCCGCGCGTGGGTTTCGTGCAGTAGTCACAGCGTGCGCAGGCGGCGCCCGCTAAACTTGTGGCGGCCGTGCGGGCGATCAGTGCGCCCGCGCGGCCGCCCCATGAGCCTGACCCAAAGCCTGATCCTCATCGCTGCGCTGATCGCTGCCAGCGCCTTCTTCTCCGTGGCCGAAATGTCGCTGGCCGCCGCGCGGCGTCTGCGCCTGCGCCAGATGGCCGACGAGGGCGATGTGCGGGCGGCACAGGTCCTGCGCATCCAGGAACAGCCAGGGCACTACTTCACCGTGGTGCAGATCGGCCTGAACGCCGTCGCCATCCTGGGCGGCATCGTCGGCGAAGGCGCGTTCAGCCCGCTGTTCAACCGTCTGCTGGGCCTCTGGCTGGCGCAGGGGCCTGCCCAGAGCGCGGCGTTTGCGCTCTCCTTCGTGCTGGTGATCTCGCTCTTCATCGTCTTCGCCGACCTGCTGCCCAAGCGGCTGGGCATGGCCGAACCCGAGAAGCTCGCCACCTGGGTGGTCGGTCCAATGCAGCTGTGCTTGTCGCTCTTCAAGCCCGTGGTCTGGCTCTACAGCCGCGCCACCGACGGGCTGTTCCGGGTGCTCGGCCTGCCGGCGCAGCGCGATGAGCGCGTCACACCCGACGACATCCTGGCCTTGGCGGAGGCCGGCGCCGAATCGGGCGCGCTGGCCCGCAGCGGTCAGCAGGTGATCGCCAACGTGTTCGAGCTGGACACCCGCACCGTCAGCAGCGCCATGACGCCGCGCGACCGCATCGCCTGGTTTGATGCCGACGACAGCGACGCCATCGTGCGGGCCCGCATCGCCGCGGAGCCGTTCTCGACCTACCCGGTCTGCGCCGGAGACATCGACCACGTGGTCGGCTATGTGGACGCGAAGGACCTGTTCCAGCGCGTGCTCAACAACCAGCCGATCCGCCTGACCGACCCGGCGCTGCTGCACAAGGCAGTGATGGTGCCCGACCGGCTGACGCTGGCCGAAGTCCTGACGCATTTCCGCCAGGCCCACGAAGACTTTGCCGTCATCGTCAACGAGTACAGCCTGGTGGTGGGGGTGGTGACGCTGAACGACGTGATGAGCACCGTGATGGGCGATCTGGTCTCGCCGCAGGACGAGGAGTTGATCGTGCGGCGCGACGAACACTCCTGGCTGATCGACGGCATCACGCCGGTCCAGGACGTGCAGCGCGCCCTCGGCCTGCAGGAACTGCCGCACGAAGGCGAGTACGAGACCCTGGCCGGCTTCCTGATGGAGATGCTGCGCCGCGTGCCGCGCCGCACCGACCGCGTGGAGTGGGGCGGCTACACCTTCGAGGTGATGGACGTGGACAGCTTCCGCATCGACCAAGTCATGGTGACACGCCAGCCCGACCCGGCAGCGGACGCCTCCGCCTGAGCGCTCACGCGTCGGCGTAGACCCAGGCGCGCTGCGCCGCCAGCACGGCGTCCGGATAGGCGGCCTTGCCGCGCGAACCGTTGTAACGGCCCAGCGCCATGAACAGGTTGCCACGCTCACGCTCCAGGTAGTGGCGCAGGATGACGCAGCCGAAGCGCAGATTGCTCTGCATGTGGAACAGCTTGCCGGCATCGCCGTCGCCGATGACCCGGGTCCAGAACGGCATCACCTGCATGTAGCCGCGCGCGCCGGCACGCGAGATGGCGAACTTGCGGAAATTGCTCTCGACCTGGATCAGCCCGAGCACCAGCGAGGTTTCCAGGCCAGCACGCTTGCTTTCATACCAGACCGTCTGCAGGAACTCGGTGCGCTCCTGAAACGCATGCTTTTTCTTCTTCAGCCGCTCGCTCATGGCGCCCAGCCAGCGCAGGTAGCTTAGGCGCGATTCCGTGTCGGTGAACTCGGGCACCGGCGGCGCATTGTTGGCAATCGCGGCACTCAAGGCCGTGCGCACGGCATCGGCGAGCGGCTCCTCGATCTGGGCGCCGGCCTGCGCGCGCTCCTGAATCAGGAGCAGCCCCGAACCGACCAGCAAGGGAAAAAGGCCAAAAACCCTTCTATTCACCCCCTGCGAACCGGCCGGTGCGGCCATGCTCAGACGCCCAGCTTGGCTGTGACAAAAGCCAGTGCCTCGGTGGCGGGCACCTGGGTTGCCGCCGCATCACGGCGATGCTGGTACTCGACGCGGCCTTCCTTGAGCGTGCGGTCACCGATGGTGATGCGATGCGGCACCCCGATCAGTTCCCAGTCGGCGAACATGGCGCCGGGGCGCTCGCCGCGGTCGTCGAGGATCACATCGACGCCGGCGGCCAGGAGTTCGCCATAGAGCTTGTCGGAGGCGGCTTTCACCTCGGGGCTGCGGTCCGGGTTGACGGGGCAGATCACCACGGTGAAGGGGGCGATGGCGTCGGGCCAAATGATGCCCTTGTCATCGTGGTTCTGTTCGATGGCCGCCGCCGGCAGGCGGGTGATGCCGATGCCGTAGCAGCCCATCTCCATCAGCTGGGGCTTGCCGTTCTCGTCCAGGAAGGTGGCGTTCATCGCGCGGCTGTACTTGGTGCCGAGGTAGAACACATGGCCCACCTCGATGCCGCGCTCGATCGCCAGCGCGCCCTTGCCGTCGGGCGACAGGTCGCCCGCCACCACGTTGCGGATGTCGGCCACGAGGTCGGGCTCGGGCAGGTCACGGCCCCAGTTCACGCCGGTGATGTGGGCGTCGACTTCGTTCGCACCGCAGGTCCAGTCGGCCATCACGGCCACCTCGCGGTCGGCAATCACGTTGATCGGCTGCTTCACGCCCACCGGACCGAGGTAACCCGGCTTGCAGCCGAAGTGCGCCTGGATCTCGGCCTCGGTGGCAAAGCGGAAGCCGCCCTCCATGCCGGGCAGCTTGCCGACCTTGACCTCGTTCATGTCGTGGTCGCCGCGCAGCAGCAGCAGCCAGACCGTGGTCTTGCCGATCTGCTCCTTGTCGGTGATCTCGTCGGTCGCCAGCACGATGGACTTGACGGTACGGCTCAGCGGCAAGCCCAGCAGCTCGGCCACTTCCGCGCAGGTGCTCTTGCCCGGCGTCGCCACTTTCTGCATTGCCTGGCTGGCCGCTGGCCGCGGCGCCTGCGGCGCCAGGGCTTCGGCCTTCTCGATGTTGGCCGCGTACTCGCTGCCCGGGCAGTAGACGATGGCGTCCTCACCCGTGGCGGCGATCACCTGGAACTCCTCGCTCAGGTCGCCGCCGATGGCGCCGCTGTCAGCCGCCACCGCGCGATAGGTCAGACCAAAGCGGTCGAAAATCTTGCGGTAGGCCTGTGCCATCACCTGGTAACTGGCCTTGGCCGACGCCTGATCACGGTCGAAGCTGTAGGCGTCCTTCATGATGAACTCGCGCCCGCGCATCAGGCCGAAACGCGGCCGGCGTTCGTCCCGGAACTTGGTCTGGATCTGGTAGAAGTTCTTCGGCAGCTGCTTGTAGCTGCGGATTTCCTGTCGTGCGATGTCAGTGATGACTTCCTCACTGGTCGGCTGCACCACGAAATCGCGGTCGTGTCGGTCCTTGATGCGCAGCAACTCGGGGCCCATCTTCTCGAAGCGCCCGGTCTCCTGCCACAGCTCGGCCGGCTGCACCACCGGCATCGTCAGCTCCACCGCGCCGGCGCGGTTCATCTCCTCGCGCACGATGGCTTCCACCTTGCGGATCACGCGCAGGCCCATGGGCATGTAGTTGTAGATGCCAGCACCCAGCTTCTTGATCATGCCGGCACGCATCATGAGCTTGTGGCTCACCACCTCGGCATCGGCCGGCGCTTCCTTGAGGGTGGAGACGAGAAATTGGGAGGCTTTCATGAGCGAACTTTTCGAGGGAAAAACGGGCTGTGGACCTTGATGCACGACGTCGGCCGTGCATAATGGTCTCAGTTCAAAAATTTGGGGTTTGATTATGCTTGACCGGGACGGTTTTCGGCCCAACGTCGGCATCATTCTGCTCAACCAGAAAAACCAGGTTTTCTGGGGTAAACGCATACGCACCCATTCGTGGCAGTTCCCGCAGGGTGGCATCGACCGGGGAGAGTCCCCCGAGCAGGCCATGCACCGCGAACTGGGCGAAGAGATCGGGCTCAAGCCCGAGCACGTGCGCATCGTGGCCCGGACCCGCGACTGGTTGCGCTACGAGGTGCCGGACCGCTACATCCGCCGCGAGGCGCGCGGCCACTACAAGGGCCAGAAGCAGATCTGGTTCCTGCTGCAGCTGCTGGTGCAGGACTGGCACCTGAATCTGCGTGCCACCGACCACCCCGAGTTCGACGCCTGGCGCTGGAACGACTACTGGGTGCCGCTGGACATGGTGGTCGAGTTCAAGCGTGGCGTCTACGAGATGGCGCTGACCGAGCTGGCGCGCTTCCTGCCGCGCAACCACGAACACCGCAGCCGGTTTCTGCGCCAGGGCGCGAGAGGGCGCGAGACAGAGCACGATCTGCCGCCGCCCGGCGCGTTGATCGAACTGCCTCCCGGCGCGAGCTTCGAGCCCGATCCCCACACCAACGTCGACACGCACTCTGGAGAACGGCATGCGGGGTAAGCTCAAGCCGCTGCTGGCCTTGCTGGCGTTCGGGCTGTTCACCCTTTCCGGCGCATGTGCCGACGAGGATTGGCAGGAAGCCGAAGCCCCACCCCCCCCCGCCTGGAGCAAGGATGGCCTGATTGCCATCGACATGCCGATCCGCACCAGCCTGTATTTCGGCATTGATCCGAAAAGCCTGTCCATCGGCCCAGACTGGGTGGTGCGCTATGTCGTGGTGGCCTACAACCCGGGCGGCAGCACCAACGCCATCTACGAAGGCCTGCGCTGCGACACCGCCGAGGTCAAGACTTATGCACGCGCCAGCGAACCCGGCAAGTGGAGTCTGATCAGCAACCCGATTTGGCGGCCTTTGGACGTCACGCAGAGCGCAACGCGCCACTCACTGGCTCTGGCACGTCAGGGGCTCTGCGAGAGCAGTGCCACGGGGGGCCGGACACCGGCCGAACTGGTGCGGCGGCTTCAGGCCCCGCGCTGAGCGCGCAGCGCCGGCTTAGCGCATGAGCACCAGGTTGTCCCGGTGCAGCATCTCCGGCTCAGCCATGTATCCGAGCAACCTCTCGAAATCGCTGGACGGACGGCGCGCGATCAGGCGCGCCTCGGAACTGGCATAGTTGGCCAGGCCGCGCGCAATTTCGTTGCCCTGGGCATCACGCACGGCGATCACGTCACCACGCGCAAACTCACCTTCCACCGCCGTCATGCCGATCGGCAGCAGGCTCTTGCCCTCTTCCAGCAGCTTGGCCGCCGCGCCGGCATCTACCACCACGGCGCCGCGCAGCTGCAGGTGATCAGCCATCCACTGCTTGCGCGCCTGGTTCTTCTGCGTCGGCGCCACCAGCAAGGTACCGATGGCTTCCCCCCGCGCCAGCCGCAGCAAGGCGTCGGGCTCACGGCCCCAGGCGATCACGGTAGAGGCCCCTGAGCCGGCCGCGCGCTTGGCTGCCAGGATCTTGGTGATCATGCCGCCCTTGCCGATACTGGAGCCAGCCCCGCCGGCCATGGCCTCCAATGCCGGATCGCCGGCCTGGGCCTCGTGCACGAACTGCGCTGACGGATCCTTGCGCGGGTCGGCGGTGTACAGCCCCTTCTGGTCGGTCAGGATGATCAGCGCATCGGCCTCGACCAGATTGGCCACGAGCGCGCCCAGTGTGTCGTTGTCGCCGAACTTGATCTCGTCGTTGACCACAGTGTCGTTCTCGTTGATCACCGGCACCACGCCGAGCTTGAGCAGCGTCAGCAGGGTGGAGCGGGCGTTGAGGTAGCGTTCTCGGTCGGCCAAGTCGGCGTGCGTCAGCAGTACCTGGGCGCTGCCCAGGCCGTGGGCACGAAAACGGGTTTCGTACATCTGCGCCAGCCCCATCTGGCCGACCGCAGCCGCCGCCTGCAGTTCGTGGATCTCGTGCGGCCGGCTGGACCAACCCAGGCGCTTCATGCCTTCGGCAATCGCCCCGCTGGAGACCATGATGACCTCGCGCCCCTCGCGCACCAGGGCCGAGAGCTGACGGCACCACTCGCCGATGGCCACCTCATCCAGGCCGCGGCCTTCGTTGGTGACCAGACTGGAGCCGACCTTGACGACGATGCGACGCGCATCGCGCAACACGTCGGAAGCATTCTTTGAAGTCATTTTGGCTTGCAGCCCTCGTCCACAGGGCATGAATAGCTACGAAATAAAGAGCAGATTCTAGGCGTCCGGCACGTCCTTGAAGCGCGGGTCGACCTCGGCCACCGGCGGCTGCTCGGCCACCTGCTGCACCCGGACCTGCTCGTAGACAGCCTTGACCAGCTGATCGCAGCCCTCGTGCGTGAGTGCCGAGATCTGGAATACCGGCCCCTTGTAGCGCATGCGCTTGACGAAGTCCTTGACGCGCGCCTCGCGCTCCTCGGCCGGGATCATGTCGATCTTGTTGAGCACCAGCCAGCGTGGCTTCTCGTACAGCGCGGCGTCGTACTTCTTGAGCTCGGCCACGATGGCCTTGGCCTGCGCCACCGGGTCGGCATTCTCGTCAAACGGTGCGAGGTCGACCACATGGAGCAACAGGCGCGTGCGCTGCAAATGCCGCAGGAACAGGTGCCCCAGACCGGCTCCCTCTGCTGCACCCTCGATCAGCCCCGGCAGGTCGGCCACCACGAAGCTCTGCTCCGGGCCGACGCGTACCACGCCCAGGTTCGGGTGCAGCGTGGTGAAGGGATAGTCGGCAATGCGTGGCCGGGCATTGGAGATGGCCGTGATCAGCGTGGACTTGCCGGCATTGGGCAGGCCCAGCAGGCCGACGTCGGCCAGCACCTTGAGTTCGAGCTTGAGGCTGCGGCGCTCTCCCGGCCAGCCCGGCGTCTTCTGCCGCGGCGCGCGGTTGATGGCACTCTTGAATCGCAGGTTGCCGAAGCCGCCGTCACCGCCCTTGGCAATGGTGATGACCTCGCCCGGCGTCAGCAGCTCGAACAACACCTCGCCGGTTTCTGCGTCACTGATGATGGTGCCCACCGGCATCTTGAGCGTGATGTCGTCACCGGCGGCGCCGAACATGTCCGAACCCATGCCATGCTGGCCGCGCTTGGCCTCGAAGCGGCGCGTGTAGCGGAAGTCAACCAGGGTGTTGAGGTTTGGGTCGGCCACCGCGAAGACGTGGCCGCCGCGCCCGCCGTCACCGCCGTTCGGACCGCCGAACTCCTTGTACTTCTCATGCCGGAACGAGACGCAGCCGTTCCCCCCATCGCCAGCGGCAATATCGATAAATGCTTCGTCGACGAACTTCATGAGAGTAATTTTCCCAGATGGCAACCGGCTAGCGGGTTGCGTTACAGGCCACTTCGCATCCCGAAGTTAAACACAGGAGGCCTAAAACAAAAACCCTGCGCGGATGGCGCAGGGTTTCGCAGGGGGAACGTTAGCCGTCAGCTCAGGCTGCGGTCACATTCACCGTGTGCTTGTTAAGCGCACCTTTGGTGGTAAACGACACTTGGCCGTCCACGAGCGCAAACAGGGTGTGGTCCTTGCCGATACCGACATTGGTGCCGGGATGGAACTTGGTACCGCGCTGGCGCACGATGATGGAGCCGGCGCTGATCTGCTGGCCGCCAAAAGCCTTCACACCGAGCATCTTGGGCTTGGAATCGCGCCCGTTTCGCGTAGAGCCGCCGCCTTTTTTCTGTGCCATGACTGCTGCCCCTTATGCAGAAATTGCGCCGATTTGCAGTTCGGTGAACTGCTGACGGTGCCCTTGACGTTTCTGATAGTGCTTGCGACGACGCATCTTGAAGATGTGAACCTTGTCGTGCTTGCCGTGCGCCACCACAGTGGCTTTGACAGTCGCGCCGGACACCAAGGGCGTACCCACCTTCAGTTCAGCGCCGTTGCCGACAGCCAGAACCTGGTCGATGACGATCTCTTGGCCTACGTCCGCAGCAATCTGTTCTACTTTAATTTTTTCGCCAGCAGCAACGCGATATTGCTTGCCACCGGTTTTTATGACCGCGTACATGTTGACCTCTTAGAAAGAACTCCACGGACGAATTTCCGCAGAGCCCAAAAGTATAACATAGTTTGGGATTACTAACATCTTCCCGTCGCCCGCCAAGATGGGCCAGGCGCCCGGGCTTCCTATAATCGGCGCCACCTACCGGTTTTCATGCCCGCCCAAGTGACCCCATCCCATCCAGCCAACCCGCTCACTCTGATCGCCGACGACATGCGCGAGGTGGACCACGTCATCGCCCGCCGCCTCGATTCGGGCGTTCCGCTGGTCGGTCAGGTTTCGCAGTACATCATTGCCGCTGGTGGCAAGCGGCTGCGCCCGGCCCTGCTGCTGCTGGCCTGCGGCGCCCTGGGCTACCGCGAATCGCAGCGCTTCAGCCTCGCCGCGGTGGTGGAGTTCATCCACACCGCCACGCTGCTGCACGATGACGTGGTGGATGAGTCCGTCCTGCGCCGCGGCAACCCGACTGCCAACGAAACCTTCGGTAACCCGGCCAGCGTGCTGGTGGGCGACTTCCTCTACTCGCGCGCCTTCCAGATGATGGTGGAGGCACAGAGCATGCGCATCATGCAGGTGCTGGCCGACGCCACCAACATCATTGCCGAAGGCGAAGTGCTGCAGTTGATGAACATGCACAACGCCGGACTGGACGAAGCCGGCTACCTTCAGGTCATCCGCTCCAAGACCGCCAAACTGTTCGAGGCCAGCGCCCGTGTCGGGGCCATCCTGGCCGGCGCATCGCCCGAGCTGGAAGCCGCCTGCGCCGACTACGGTCAGGCCTTGGGCACCGCGTTCCAGGTCATTGACGACGTGCTTGACTATGCTGGCGATGCCGCCGTCATGGGCAAGAGCCTGGGCGACGATCTGCGCGAAGGCAAGGCCACCTTGCCACTGATCGCCGCCATGCAGCGCGGCACCGACAGCCAGCGCACCCTGATCCGCGACGCCATCGAAAACGGTTCCGTCTCGCAACTGGAGGAGGTCATCGCCGTGGTGCGGCAGACCGGAGCGCTGGATGTCTCGCGCCAGGCCGCCGCCCGCGAAGCGGAACGCGCCATGGCTGCCGCACGGCAACTTCCTGCCGGACCCCACACCGAGAGTCTGCTACAATTAGCGGCTCAATTGCTGGAGCGCCAGTCCTAGCACGGCGTGTCAGTGGCAATTGATTTCGGAATGTAGCGCAGCCTGGTAGCGCACTTCGTTCGGGACGAAGGGGTCGGAGGTTCGAATCCTCTCATTCCGACCAGTTTTCTCTCGACGATCCACCACGGATCGTCCTTTGAGCCGGGACTGGGATCACCAGGTCCCTCCCCACGTCACCGACCTCCCTATCCGACACCTGTTGTGCTGCAACGTCTGCTTGCAATTTGCCGTCCGGGCTCAGATTTACATCAGACAGGCAATCGGCGATGATCCAAGGGTTTCCCTCCGGAACCCAGAACATCCCGCCACATGGCCGCTGTCGACACCGCTGCTCAACGAGATTCCGCCACCATCGCCCTGCCCGGCCTGGGTCGCGCCCTGATTCTGGCCGGCAAACTGGGGCAGCAATCGGCAGAAGACATCTGCCGCCGGGCCGACAGCAAGCACAGCAGTTTCATCGCCGAGTTGATGGAGTCGGGTGCCGTGTCGCCGGCCGATCTGGCCCACACGGTGTCGACTGCCTTTGCCGCCCCCTTGATCGACCTGAACGCCATCGATCCGCAACGGCTGCCGCAGGGCGCCCTCGACAGCCGGATCTGCCAGGCGTTCCGGGTCGTCGTCCTGAGCCGGCGCAACAATCGCCTGGTCGTCGCCACGGCCGACCCGTCGGACCAGGAAGCGGCCGAGAAGATCAAGTTCACCAGCCAGCTGGGCGTGGACTGGGTCATTGCAGAGTACGACAAGCTGATCAAGCTGGTCGAGGCCCAAGCCAGGACGGTGGCCGAGACCATGGATCACCTGATCGGCAGCGACTTCGAGTTTGACGACATCAGCGCGGACACGCCGGACAATGCCGAGGCGCCGAGTTCGGAAGTCGATGATGCACCGGTGGTCAAGTTCCTGCACAAGATGCTGCTCGACGCCATCGGCATGCGGGCCTCGGACCTGCATTTCGAGCCCTACGAACACCACTACCGGGTGCGCTTTCGCATCGACGGCGAGTTGCGCGAAATCGCCTCGCCGCCGATCGCCATCAAGGACAAGCTCGCGTCCCGCATCAAGGTCATCTCCAAGCTTGACATCTCCGAGAAGCGCGTGCCGCAGGACGGCCGCATGAAGCTCAAGATCGGGCCGGAGCGGGTGATCGACTTCCGCGTCAGCACCCTGCCTACCCTGTTCGGCGAAAAGATCGTGATCCGCATACTGGACCCGAGCAGCGCCCGCCTGGGCATCGAGGCGCTGGGCTATGAACCCGAGGAAAAGGAAAGGCTGCTCAAGGCCATCCATCGCCCCTACGGCATGATCCTGGTCACCGGCCCCACCGGTTCAGGCAAGACGGTGTCGCTCTACACCTGCCTGAACCTGTTGAACCAGCCCGGGGTCAACATCGCCACCGCGGAAGACCCGTCGGAGATCAACCTGCCGGGGGTCAATCAGGTCAACGTCAACGAGAAGGCGGGGTTGACCTTCGCTGCCGCGTTGCGGTCGTTCCTGCGTCAGGACCCGGACATCATCATGGTGGGCGAGATCCGTGACCTGGAGACGGCCGACATCGCCATCAAGGCAGCGCAGACCGGCCATCTGGTGCTGTCCACGCTGCACACCAACGACGCGCCGACCACACTGACACGCTTGCGCAACATGGGCATAGCGCCCTTCAACATCGCTTCCAGCGTGATCCTGATCACGGCCCAGCGCCTGGCGCGTCGCCTGTGCGCCAGCTGCAAGGCGCCGGCCGACATGACTCCTCAGGCACTGCTCGACGCCGGCTTTGACAGCAACGAACTCGATGGCTCATGGGTCTGCTACCGGCCGGTGGGCTGCTCGGCCTGCAACCAGGGCTACAAGGGCCGGGTCGGCATCTACCAGGTCATGCCGATCAGCGAGGAGATCCAGCGCATCATCCTGCGTGACGGCTCGGCGCTGGACATCGCCCGCCAGGCCAGCGCAGAAGGCGTACGCACGCTGCGCCAATCCGGTCTGCAGAAGGTCAAACAGGGGCTGACTTCACTGGAAGAAGTCCTGGCAGTCACCAACGAATAACGACAAGGAACACAGGGCAAGGCATGGCAACGGCAAAATCCAAGGACAGCAAGGAGTTCACCTTCGAATGGGAAGGCAAGGACCGCAATGGCAAGGCCATGCGCGGCGAAATGCGCGCCAGCGGCGAAAACCAGGTGCAGGCCGCCCTGCGCCGCCAAGGCGTGCTGCCGAGCAAGATCAAGAAGCGCCGCATGCGCTCCGGCAAGGCCATCAAGCCCAAGGACCTTGCCATCTTCACGCGCCAGCTCGCCACCATGATGAAGGCCGGCGTGCCGCTGCTGCAGGCCTTCGACATCGTGGGGCGAGGCAACGCCAATCCCAACGTCACGCGTCTGCTCAACGACATCCGCACCGACGTGGAGACCGGCACCTCGCTCAGCACGGCCTTCCGCAAGTTCCCCATGCACTTCGACAACCTTTACTGCAACCTGGTGGAAGCGGGTGAGCAGGCCGGCATCCTGGACCAGCTGCTGGACCGGCTGGCGACCTACATGGAAAAGACCGAGGCCATCAAGTCGAAGATCAAGTCGGCCCTGATGTACCCGATTTCGGTGGTCGTCGTGGCCATCGTCGTGATCACCGTCATCATGATCTTCGTGATCCCGGCCTTCAAGGAGGTGTTCAGCTCCTTTGGCGCCGACCTGCCGGCACCGACGCTGTTCGTCATCGCCATGAGCGAGTTTTTCGTTGCCTACTGGTGGCTGATCTTCGGCAGCCTGGGCGGCGGCCTCTACTTCTTCTTCCAGGCCTGGAAGCGCAACGAGAAGATGCAGCAGGCCATGGACCGCCTGCTGCTGCGCGTCCCGGTCTTCGGCCCGCTGATCGAGAAATCCATCATCGCGCGCTGGACCCGCACGCTGTCGACCATGTTCGCAGCCGGCGTACCGCTGGTCGAGGCGCTGGACTCGGTTGGCGGCGCGGCCGGCAACTCGGTCTATTTGCGGGCCACGGAAAAGATCCAGCACGAAGTGTCCACCGGCACCAGCCTGACGGCGGCCATGGCCAACGCCAACCTGTTTCCAAGCATGGTGCTGCAGATGTGCTCGATCGGCGAGGAGTCGGGCTCGATCGACCACATGCTGGGCAAGGCAGCCGACTTCTACGAGGCCGAAGTCGACGACATGGTCGCCGGCCTGTCCAGCCTGATGGAGCCCATCATCATCGTGTTCCTCGGCAGCCTGATCGGCGGCATCGTGGTCTCCATGTACCTGCCAATCTTCAAACTGGGACAGGTGGTCTGATGCTGGTCAGTCAAACCGTTGACGCCGGTCTCGCCGGCCTGCTGGGACTGCTGATCGGCAGCTTCCTGAATGTCGTGATCTACCGCCTGCCCAAGATGCTGGAGCGGCAATGGGCTGCGGAATGCGCCGAGCTCAGCGGCCGTCCGGCACCTGAAGCGGAGCGCTTCAACCTGATGGTGCCGCGCTCGCGCTGCCAGAAATGCGGCCACCAGATCCGCTGGTTCGAGAACATACCGGTGCTGAGTTACCTCGCCCTGCGCGGCCGGTGCTCGGTCTGCCACACCCCGATCAGCCTGCGCTACCCGCTGGTTGAGCTGGCCACGGGGGTCCTGTTCGCCTTCAGCGCCTGGACCTGGGGCATCACGCCCACCGGAATGGTCTGGAGTGCGTTTGCAGCCGCCATTGTGGCGCTGGGGCTGATCGACTGGGACACCACCCTGCTGCCCGACGACATCACCCTCCCCTTGCTCTGGGGCGGCCTGATCGCCGCTGCGCTGCAATGGACGAACGTGCCGTTGCCGGTAGCCTTGTGGGGTGCCGCCGCCGGCTATCTCTCGCTCTGGCTGGTCTACTGGTCGTTCAAGCTGGTGACCGGCAAGGAGGGCATGGGCTACGGCGACTTCAAGCTTTACGCCGCGCTGGGCGCGTGGTTCGGCTGGCCGGCCCTGGTACCGATCATCCTGATGGCCTCGGTCATCGGCGCCGTTGTCGGCATCGCCATGAAGTTCAGCAGCGGCTTGCGCGAAGGCGGCTACGTGCCCTTCGGACCTTTTCTGGCCGCCGCCGGACTCACTGCCATGGTGTTCGGGCCACAAAGCATCCTGCGCGTTCTCGGACTGTAACGATGCAGGGCAGCATCCGGCTCGGATTGACGGGCGGCATAGGCAGCGGCAAGAGCACGGTGGCCGCACTGCTGGCCAGCCACGGTGCTGCCGTCATCGATGCCGACGCCATCTCGCGGCAAACCACGGCCAGCGGCGGTGCCGCGATCGAGACCATCCGCCAGATTTTCGGGGCGGCGTTCATCACGCCGGCAGGGGCCCTTGACCGGGAGCGGATGCGGGCCCATGTCTTTCAGGACCCGTCAGCACGGCAACAGCTGGAGCAGATCATCCATCCCCTCGTCGGCCAGGAGACCGAGCGCCAGGCACAAGCTGCGTTGACGGCTGGTTGCCGCTGCATCGTCTTCGACATCCCCCTGCTGGTGGAGTCGGGCCATTGGCGCGCCCGGCTGGACCAGGTGCTCGTGGTGGACTGTCGGACCGAGACCCAGATCGCGCGCACCATGCAGCGCAGCGACCTGAGCCGCGACGCCGTTGTCGCCATCATCACCAGCCAGGCCCGCCGTGCGCAGCGGCTGTCTGCGGCCGACCTCGTGCTGTACAACGACGGTCTGACGTTGGAGCAGCTGGCTCAGGAAGTCCGGCAGTTGGCACGCCGCTTCGGGCTATGATTCGACGTCCGGAAAATACAGCGTGATCATCTACGAATATCCCTTCAACGAGCGCATCCGCACCTACCTGCGCCTGGAACACCTGTTCCAGCGCCTGGCGCAACTGGTGTCGCGTGAGGATGCACTGGATCACCATTACGCCCTGGCGACCATCTTCGAAGTGATGGATGTCGGCGCGCGCGCCGACCTCAAGTCCGATGTGCTCAAGGACCTGGAGAAACAAAAGCAGGTGCTGCACGCCTACCGCAGCAACCCGGCCATCGACCAGAGCGTGCTCGAGTCCGTGCTGCAGCAGATCGAACGCTGCTTCGCCGACCTCAACAGCCTGCCGGGCAAGGCAGGCCACGCCCTGACGGAAAACGACTGGTTGATGAGCATTCGTAGCCGCATCGGCATTCCCGGCGGCACCTGTGAATTCGACCTACCGGCCTACTATGCATGGCAACACCAGGCCAGTGCCGAGCGCCGCGCCGACCTGGAACGCTGGACCGCCACGCTGTCACCATTGGCCGACTCCATTCATTTGCTGCTCAAGCTGCTGCGCGACTCCGGCCTGCCGCAGAAGGTCATGGCCGCTGGTGGCCAGTACCAGCAGAACCTGCCGCAAGGCCGTACGTTCCAGTTGCTGCGTCTGGCGCTGGACCCTTCGCTGGGCCTGATCCCGGAAATCAGCGGCAACCGGCTGATCGTTTCGATCCGGCTCATGCGTCATGAGGCTGATGATCGGCTGCATGCCAGCAATGAGGACGCCGCGTTCGAGCTGACCTTGTGCTCCTGACGACGGATCGTCTGTGCGCGCCGCCTTTCGAAGACCATGAACGACGCCACCGGTTCAAAGCCCACAAGACCCAAACTCGTGCCCTGCCCGACCTGCGGCGGCGACAGTCTTTATGCGCCCAGCAATCCCTACCGCCCGTTCTGCAGTGAACGCTGCAAGCAGATCGACATGGGCGCCTGGGCCAGCGAGGACTTCCGTATGCCAGCCGACGCACCGCCGGACGAACAGGCCTTCGGCGATCCCAAGGCCCAGTAAGCCATTCTGAATAAAAAGGGCCTTCAGCCCCTGAAATATGGGCGCCTCAAGCTACAGAATGTGTAGCAGCCGTGAAACCGCGCTCTTCGGCCAGCCACTGCAGCACGGGCACCGTGCCGGGCAACACCGGAGTGACCTGCACCGGCAACTGCTGCCACGCAAACGCCTGGCCCTCGCGCATCTGCAGCTCACCCTGCCACGCCCACACCTTGCAGAAGTGGAGCTGCACCAAGGCGTGCGGGTAATCGACCAGCTCGACCTTCCAGGGTTGCGCCGCACCGATCACGATGCCAAGCTCCTCCTCCAGCTCACGCCGCAGGGCCTGCGCCACGGTCTCTCCCGCCTCCAACTTGCCCCCGGGGAACTCCCAGTAACCTGCATAGACCTTGCCCGGAGGGCGTGAGGTGAGCAGAAAACTGCCATCGGCCTGCAGCAGCACCCCGACGGCCACCGCCGTTACCGGGCGTTCACTGCCGCCCTCGCGCGGACGATCGGCGTCGGCCACCAACGGGGACCTGTTCATGGTTGCGCCACATGCCGGCCCGCATAGTCGCGGGCGAACTGGTAGGCCACCCGGCCGCTGCGCGAGCCCCGTTCCAGCGCCCAGACCAGCGCCTCGGGCCGGGCGGCTTCGATCGCTGCCACGGCCACCCCAAACGAGGCGAGCCACTGTGCCACGATGGTCAGGTACTCGTCCTGAGAGAAGGGATAGAAGCTGACCCACAGGCCAAAGCGTTCCGAGAGGGAAATCTTCTCTTCCACCACCTCGCCCGGATGGATCTCGCCATCTTCGCTCGGTGCATAGCTGAGGTTGTCCTTCATGTACTCGGGCAACAGGTGGCGCCGGTTGCTGGTGACGTAGACCAGCACATTGGGCGTCGTGGCGGCCACCGAGCCATCCAGGATGGACTTGAGCGCCTTGTAGCCGGGCTCGCCCTCCTCGAAGCTCAGGTCGTCACAGAAAACAATGAACTTCTCAGAGCGCTGGGACACGACCTCCACAATGTCCGGCAGATCGACCATGTCGGCCTTGTCGACCTCGATCAGCCTCAGCCCCTGGTCGGCATAGGTATGCAGGCAGGCACGGATCAGCGAGGACTTGCCGGTACCACGCGCCCCCGTGAGCAACACATTGTTGGCCGGCAGCCCGCGCACGAACTGCTCGGTATTGCGCTGGATCTTCTCCTTCTGCGGCTCAATTTCCTTGAGCTGGTCCAGTCGCATCACGCCCACATGACGCACCGGCTCGATCACACCGTGCCCGGAGCTGCGCTTGCGGTAGCGGAAGGCAATCGACGCCCCCCAGTCCGGCTGGCTCAAGGGTTGCGGCAGGATGGATTCAATCCGCGCCATCAGTTGCTCGGCACGTTCGAGTAGGCGTAGGAATTGTTCGTTCATAGACAACAGTTTATTCGCGAGCACCCGCAGAACCGGCTCTGCCGGGCTGCTGGGTGCGCCCCCTGCAAGGGGGGGTGGCGCGGCGAACGCAGTGAGCGTAGCCTGGGGGTGATCAACTCCGATAGTCGGCGTTGATGGACACGTAGTCGTGGCTGAAGTCGCAGGTCCAGACCGTCTCCTGTACGTCGCCGCGGCCCAGATCGACGCGCACCGTGATCTCGCTTTGCTTCATCACACGCTGGCCATCCTCTTCGCGGTAGGACGGGTTGCGCCCGCCTTGCGTCGCGACATGCACATTGTCCAGGAACAGCTCGATGCGGGTCTGATCCAGATCGGCAATGCCGGCGTAGCCCACTGCGGCCAGAATGCGGCCCAGATTCGGGTCACTGGCGTAAAAGGCCGTCTTGACCAGCGGCGAATGGGCAATGGCATAGGCCACCTGGCGGCATTCGGCAGCCGTCTTGCCGCCCTGCACATGAATGGTGATGAACTTGGTCGCCCCTTCGCCGTCTCGCACGATGGCCTGCGCCAGCTTGCGTGCCACTTCCAGCATGGCGGCCTTGAGCTGTTGCCCCTCCGGGCTGTCCAATGATTCAATCACCGGGTGCGCCGCCTTGTTGCTGGCGATGACGACGAAGGAATCGTTGGTCGACGTATCGCCATCGACCGTGACGCGATTGAACGACCCTTCTGCCAGCTCCAGCGCCAGCTGCTGCATGACTGTCTGGCTGACGCGGGCATCGGTGGCCATGAAACCCAGCATGGTGGCCATGTTGGGCCGGATCATGCCCGCGCCCTTGCTGACACCGGTAACGCTCACGCGCACGCCACCAATCGTCACCTGGGCACCGAAGGCCTTGGACACGGTGTCGGTGGTCATGATGCCTTCGGCCGCGCGCAGCCAGTTGTCCTCGCGCGCGTCGGCCAACGCCGCCGGCAAGCCCGCCTCGATGCGCTCGTGCGGCAGCGGCTCCATGATGACGCCGGTGGAAAACGGCAATACCTGCTCAGGCGCAATGCCCAGCTGGCGCGCCAGCGCCACGCAGGTGCTGCGGGCGCGCGCCAGGCCATCGGCCCCGGTACCGGCATTGGCATTGCCGGTGTTCACGACCATGGCGCGAATGCCCTGGCCGGTGGCCAGATGCTCGCGGCACACCTGCACCGGCGCGGCGCAGAAACGGTTCTGCGTGAACACACCGGCTACCGACGCCCCCTCGTCCAGCAGCACCACCGTGAGGTCCTTGCGGTTGGCCTTGCGTACCCCCGCCTCGGTGACGCCGATGCGTACACCGGCGATCGCATGAAGTTCGGACGGATTCGGAGCGGAGAGATTGACGGGCATGGTGCG